>NZ_JBQSVP010000040.1:0-25433 GCF_052376345.1 Psychrobacter sp. AOP5-GZ1-6
GCCCACCATCAAAAATATGCCTCAGCAGGGACAGGTAGCAACATTGTAAATAGTATCAATGAGTTACAATGTGGCTTATCCCGAACTGGGGTTATCATAAATAGTCTTTACCAAATTAATTGTTTTTCAAGAAGCTCCACATTATATGGATTCTGGACCATCTTCTCGAGTCATATTACCAGTAAGAGCTTTGCATATTTTAGGTAATATTTCTTTTTGCAATATATTGTCATAACCATGATGTTCAGCCCAATGAATGTGATGTTCACTACTATCTCTAATGAATCTTTCAAGCGTGTCCATTAACAACTTTAGATCACACTGAGTTAATTCATCGTAAATATATGGTTCAATTATCCCAAAAGTCCCTTGAAAACATTCTATTTCAAAGGGTTTATAATAACGTTCCGCATAAGAACGGTTAGTAACCAAGGGGCTAACCCAGCCGTGACCACCTACAATATCTGTAATAACTTCTTTTTCATGATCTGTGAATAGCTTCATAGTACATAGTATTAGTTACAGTTTCTCCAGTATCCTATCACAGTTTTAATAGCTGTATGAGCTATGCTGAAGAAACCGTACAACTAAACTTGGTAAACTAAGCGTATTAATCGGAGTTTATCATGACCAAGAAAATAAGAACCTACAGTGACGAATTTAAAGCAGAAGCTGTCAAGAAGATAGCAGATAATAATGGCAATATTTCAGCTACTACAAAGCAGTTTGAACCGCCCTGAGATTGTCGGAGACTCAACATCCTGAGAGAATACGACAATAAAAAAATAAAACTACGCCCTTTGATCTTTATTTAAAGGCATCACAACGCCATATAAAAATCGATTTAATGCAGTAAGGCTTGATAATAACCATTATATTGCATTCATAATTGCTTTTCTGCAAAATGGTATGAGTATATGAGTATATGAGTATATGAGTATATGAGTATATGAGTATATGAGTAAAATTTGTTTCTTTCGACAATATAAGGCGGCAAACGTGCCAAGAAATTTAAACTAAGATCAATATGTCAGCTTTCATATGTACGTTTTAAAAAGATACATGAAGACATATCAAATTATCCCTTTGCTTCTTACTAATATATGTACAGATATAAGTACAGATATAGTATATACTAGTATAACATTCAACCTATAATGATAGGTCATATAACCAACATAATTAAACGTGGAGTAATTATTATGGACGTTGTGAACTACACTGATTTTAGAAAGAGCTTAGCAAAGTATATCGATAAGGTAGACACTGATAAAGGCCCGATATTAATTACAAGACAAAATGCTAAACCGACGGTATTAATGAGTTTAGAAGAGTTTAACTCGTATGAGGAAACACTGCATCTTTTAAGCAGCCCTACCAATGCCAAGCGTCTCAGACGCTCTATTGCTGATGCTAAAGCTGGTCGCTTGATTGAACGTGAGATTGATGCCAAAGATATGCCACTCACTTTTGATGATGAGGTAGACGCTTGATACTATCTTGGACGGAAGACGCGTGGGAGGACTATGAGTACTGGCAAAGAACCAGTAAAGAGAAAGTCAAACAGATCGGTAAGCTGATTAAAGCCATCAAACGTGACCCATTTAAGGGTATTGGCAAACCTGAACCACTCAAACATGACCTTGCAGGCTACTGGTCTCGTCGAATTGATCAAGAGCATCGGCTGGTTTATGAAATTCAAGATGATGCGATCATTATCGTCCAGTGCCGTTATCATTACTAAGCAAAGGTATAACAGCTCAAAAAGTGCCTGATTTATAATTAGGCACTTTTTCATAGTGATAGGTAGTTAGTTAATGTCCAGAAACGTTCTTTAATTCTTGAGACATCTCAGCAATCAACTGACGCGAGTACTTAGCCACGATTTGTATTTCAGAATAGCTATGGTCAACCTTTAAGAGACTTGCGATGATTTGACGCTTCTTAGTAACGGGTCTACGGCTTCTATGTTTATTTTCTGCTTTAGCCTAAGTAATTTAAAAATGCCCTAGATATTAAAAACCTAGGTGGTGTGTCAGAAAGTATGCTGGGGAATAAAGGAGGGTGACAGCCGAGGCAAGATGATATATTTGAGTAGATATCAGCTGCCCCGACTGTCACAGTCCCGGTTTAAAGAAACCCCGATATTAACAACGTCACCTAAGGAAAGTAAACTTCATACCTCAGTCTTCTACACTATATAAATAGTAGCATATAGAGCTTTCTCGACTCATAAGATTTAAATAAACCCATAGTAATTATAGATATTAATAATATTTCGAGCACTATAATATTGAGGGATCCACTACCTAATAAGTTATAGTGCAGATTGTATAGGTTAACTGATCTCTAATATCGCTCTCAAATTCGGAACTGAATCTTTAACTTGATTAAAATTTGAACAATTCTTGAAGCCTTGAAAGCCCTATAGAATCAGAGAACTTAGCATAGATTTCTTATTGATTTTATCGCCAGCATACTTTTTAGAACACCACCAAAAAACTCAATGAGTAAGGCTCATTCACTCGCTTTAGAAACCGATTTTCGGTCTTGTTGATGGTATAAAAGAATTATAAAAATGACAAGTAATACAGATTGATAGCTACGACCGATAGTTTCGCTCCAAACAAGAGATACTATACAAAAAAGCCAGGTAACTTGGGTTGCCTGGCTTTTTTGCATCTATAGCTTTTATCTGAAAGATAGCTTAAGGCTGAGGTAATAAATAACATATATATTGATATATGAATAAAAGTTGATTACTATTGTTGCCTAAATTTAATACCCTTAGTAGCAGTGTTGCATAGGCCAGTTTTTATCAATGCTATATCGCTTCCACACCTTATAATCGAGATTGAAATGAAGATACATTATAAAAAAACGGCACTGGCTTTGGGCCTCTGTGGCGTATTTGCGACATTACCTGCTGTGGCTGCATTGCAGAGTTTTGAGGTAGAGAATAACAATGATGTTAAATGTGGCTATAAAAATGATAACGGGAAGGTTGTTGTAGCTGCAAAATATTATAGTTGTGGTGATTTTTCAGAAGGTATGGCTCGTGTCTCATTAATGAAAATGGGTAAGGTCAAAGGTTATGATGGTGCTGAGGATTACGAAGACTATTTATACATGCAAGGCTATATCAATGAGGCTGGAAGACTAGTCATACCGGTTGAGCATCAAGCACCGCTTTTTTATGGTGTGATTATTGACTATCGTGACTTTAAAGAAGGCTTAGTTGCCGTCTACAAAAACGGTAAATACGGTTATATGAATAAAACCGGTAAAATGGTCATACCTTATACTTACAAAACGGCAGGCGATTTCAGTGACGGTAGAGTAGTCGTCAGTAAAAACGATAAATACGGCGTCATCGATAAAACGGGTAAGAGCATAGTGCCTTTTAAGTTCAACTGGTTAGATGACTACTATGAAGGTTTGGCTATGTATAGCACTTCAATGCAGGGTGATGATGAGGGTAAGATTGGCTTCGTTGATAAGTCTGGCAATATAGCAATTCCTGCTAAATGGAATGAAGCCATGGAGTTCTCCGAAGGGCTGGCTGCTGTAAAAGTTGGAGGATATAACAACGGCAAATGGGGTGTTATAGATAAAACTGGCAAGGTGATTGTACCGCCTAAATACGATAGGGCTTATATTGAGCCAATGGGAGACTCGCCAGACGTCGATGGTGGGCGCTATGAAGATGGAAAGTTAGATGTTTATAATTTGAATACTAAAGGCGCTAATGCCTATAACGATGGTTATGAAAGTATCACGCGATATACCTTAGATCGCCAAGGTAAGGTACTCTCTAAAAAGACTTATGCAGATTGGAATGAAATGGACGAAGAGCGTTATCCGCAAAACTATCAGTGATTCTATAAAGGTTTGTAGAACCATCTAATTTAAATTAAGAGAAAACTTACTATGTTAAAAAAAACGAGTCTGATGTTCGCGGCATCTTTAGTTATTTTGGGTCTATCCTCTACTTCCAATGCAGCACCTAAAACGAAATACGGTGTGACAGTGGTTGAATGTGAATTTGATTATGAGGATGAAGAGTTTTGTACCGATAGCCGCTTAAAAAGCTACGCAAAGGTGATGAAAGAGCGCAAGCCTAACTTTGATGGTAATAAGATTATTTATGTCTTTGAAACAAATGCTACAGGTTATGTAAACAAGAAACCATATCGATTGGTTGTTATTGACTCTGCTAAAAAGACTGTACATCCTTTCGGCTATTCACTATCTGCTGCAATGGATTCCTATGGAAAGCCAATGACTGTCAATAATAAAGGTGATGCTATAAAGTTTGATTTTAATATAAATTCTGACCGCTTTTGTTTCTCAGGCAATATTGATGCTTACAGAAATTCCTACGGCTATCAAGACGGACCTTTTTGTTTTAAGTATGATAGAGAGTATAAAAGCTTACTTAGAGAGTAGTAGGTTTTTTTATATACATCTTATAGATCAAAGGCTGTACGTCAAGTCAGCCTTTGCATACTGCTAAATCTAAAGGTGATAGTTATATGACTTCAGGAATTTATAACTTTTACAGCTGGAAAGACTATTAATCAAAATCTCAGAAATTATTATCAAATATTTATATCAACCCCAAATTTCTAAGTATCCGCACTTAACAAGGACTGTTGCATTGAAACCTATTTATCTACCCTTAGTTTTTAGCCTTCTCGCCATATCAGGATGTAGTGACAAAAATAATGCTGAAGTGACGCCATCGTCAGTAAGTGAAAAAAAGGCAGTTGATACTGCTGAAGTCGAAAGTGATAAAAAAGAAGAAAAGTGCGTTATACCTGATGTAGAAGGCTACGATAAAGTCGGTTGCTTAAGAGATGGGCTTGCAGGGGTCATTAAACAAAGTAACGATGAATATGATAAAACCAATAGAGTGGGCTATATCGATAAAGACGGACAATTAATTATTCCGTTTGAGTTTGATGCGATCGTGGCAGGAGAGGGTGGGGAGTCGTTAGAGTTTAATGACTTCTCAGAAGGCTTGGCTGCTGTCAGTAAAAACGATCAATATGGCTTTATTGATACCAAGGGTAAGGTAGTCATAGAGCCAAAGTACGACTGGGCAAGCAGTTTCTCTGATGGACTCGCTATTGTCAGTGCTGAAGGTCTGTATGGTGCTATTGATAAACAGGGTAAAACCGTTATCCCGTTTGAATACCAAGCTTTAGCTGATTTCCATGATGGATTCGCCACAGCAGCTCGTCCACCTAAGGACCCGGAAGATTATGAAAGTAAATATGGACTGATTAATAAACAAAATGAGATCGTCATACCCTTTATGTATGAAAGTATGGGCAACTTAAGTGAGTCGCTCATCGCCGTTAAGAAAGACGGTAAATGGGGTTATGTTGATACAAAAAACAAAGCGATTATTCTGATAAACTTAGCATATGAAACGGTTAGTGACTTCTCAGATGGCTTGGCTGCTGTCTTTAGTTATGAAGAGAATAGTGACAACCTTAAATACGGCTATATCGATAAGACAGGTAAGCTTGTAATCCCCATGCAGTTTACCAAGGCTTATTGGGATGATACTGAAGGCCTAATAGATTTTAATAACGGTATTGCTGTCGTTAACGATAAAGAAGGCCGAACCTTCTGCATTGATAAAAAGGGTAGTGAAACTCAATGTCCAGATGGTATAGGGGTTACTGATAATCAACTCGATGATGAGGCTAATAACTTAGAGGAAGAAGCTTCAGAAGCGAAGAGTGCTGATGCCCCACAATTTGTTGCGATAACTGATTATATTGCCTTAAAGCCTAATGAGAATTGGACGTGGGATAAACTAGCGGCGATACCCTATGCAAAAGAATGGTTTGAGAAAACACCGGTTAAAAATGGCTATCGTCCCGAGGATCCAAACTATTCTATCAGTGCAAGTTTAAATGAAACCAGTTCGATGGCAGCATATGGTACCAAGAGACAGCCGAATATTATTACTCTTGGTTCAGGTCAAGGTGTTATGGAAGATGAGCTTCTCAGAGGTGTTTATGAGATTAGCGACTTCTTTAGTCAAAAAGATTTAACTCGCATTCCGTCTAACTGTGATGTTGATTCAGGTTTTGTCCAAAAGTTTTATAAATGGGAAAAGAAAGGGTTTCAACCCTTGTATATTTATGATGCCATAATGCCTGGTAATTCTGGTACCAGTGCAGAATTTGGCATTGCAAAAAGTTTAGAAGAGTTTTTTAAGCCTGAATATGAGCATCTGAACCTAGAGCTACAAAATATGGTGGTGTTCTAAAAAGTATGCTGGCATCAGACGTAGCCATAATTGACATAAAAGAACACCAGATCGAATACTTTAAAGTGATTATCAAGCTTTTTTGAGAAGCAACAAGTCTTTCTAACCGCTCGACGTAATCGGTGTCTCAAGCGACAGTTATTACCTTCTATACCTACCGTATGCTGTTTGCCAACTCGCTTATGATCTGGTTTAAAAGCCGTTATAAAGCTATCCCAATTGTCCATACTAATAGAGTCATAGCTGACTTTGAGCTGCTTTAGACGTGCTCTTAGCTTCTTAGCCGTTCTCAAATCACGTTTGCCCCAGACATAAGCGACAATCTCACCCGTATCACGGTCATAAGCATAAATAAGCCAGACTTTACGTTTCTTGCGATACACGTAAGTCCAGAACTCATCAACTTCTAAGCGTTCATAGTAGCTCTGCTTAGGCGCAATCTTATATACGGATGAGCTTATGGTGCTTAGCACTTTACCAATGCTAACTGAGGCTATAATAGCAATGTCTCTAATGCCACAGCCTCTCACTGTCATTAGCCGTATTTTATCTTCTATTCTAGAGTGACAGCCGTTATAAGTTAAGGCATGATCACCAATGAACTGACGCTTGCAGGCTTTGCATTGGTAGTTTTGCTTGCCATAGCTTTTTTTGCCATTTTTCTTTAAACTGGGACTGTGACAGTCGGGGCAGTTGATATCTATTTGTGTCTTCATAACCTCAAATATATCATCTTGCCTCGGCTGTCACTCTCCTTTATTACCTCAGCATACTTTCTGATACACCACCCAAAATATTAATAACAATTATGACGAAGTTGTTTGTACCTTTAAATAATCAGAAATGTGCTTTTAATATTATGAACAAGGACAGGTAAGTTTATATTTTAAAGATAATGACTTACATATTCTATTCATAAAAAAGGACGGTTACTTGCACTTATTAAGCCTCATACTCATCGAATAACCCTCTTAACGTCGTCAAGAGGGTTGCTTTCAGCAAGCAATATTAGCGTTTTCAAGTAAAAGCTTATCAGCTCAATAAATTTTTTAAAATAATCGAGATACAATTATGAATAAATACCTACTGGCATCACTATTTTTGGTACCGACGTTAAGCTTTGCGAGTAATTTTTCTGAAGTTTTTGATACACGCCCAGTGATACCAACTGTCGAAAAAATGCGTAACAATACTTGGACGTGGAAAAACTTTGCTAATTTGCCAAATATGGGAAAACTAGAACGGGATAGCGAAAATAAAAATCGTTATACAATGACGCAAACTATTCGTGAAGATAACCCACAAACTACGATTACTTTTTACGGTAGCAAAGAGCGTCCAGAAGTTGCCGTAATAGAATCTCGTACATGGGGAGCGGGCAATACCCAGAGCTCAAAATTCGTTAGACTGGATAAACTAAAAGGTAATACTCCATTAAAAAGTAACTGCAACTTTAAAAACGTTTCCGTTAGCGAAACTAGCGATGACGGTGAAGGTCGTAGTTATGAAACAGGAGCGTCAGTAGACTTCCAACAAGCTTATCTGATGCCAAAAAATATTGCCTCACTCTCTCCTGCTAAAAATGACTTATATTTAGCCAGCTCGCAGATTGAGAGCTATGTGGTAACAAGCACATTTCAAACCCAAGGTTACACTACGTCTATAGTCACTCCTGACAAAAATAAATTGGGTCAGTTTATTAATAAATATGGCTGGGACACCAATAACAAAGGCAAAAAGATAACTTGTAATGTAAGTTAATTAATCCCAATGAATGTCGAAACCTTGTATTTATCAAGGTGAAAAAAGCCAGGCAACCCAAGCTGCCTGGCTTTGATATCTATAATAACTTATCTATGATCATTTTCCCGCCACAAAGCATGCTCACATATCTCACAGCACCAACTGTCTTTTGAGCGCATATACGGAATGTCTGCTGGTATCTGTAAAGGGCATACATAACCACAGTACTCGCATCGCACATCATCTAAATAAGCAAAACACTCACCGATTGTCTCGAATAGTAATTGAGGGCTTATCTTATACTTCTCACAGACGGTTTCTACATATGCGATATAATCACTTTCGTTATCATATGCCCAATAATCCTCACAGATCTTTAGATCTCGTGCGTTCTGCGTCATATTAGGCTGAAGCTTTACACTCATCACATTCTCCTTAGTAGCCGCCATAGCCAGAGTGCGGTAATAGCTCGTAAAGCTCGCTCTGAAGCTGACAACACATATCCTCAATCACATAGTCAAGACTGGCATCTAAGCGCTTCTGCACCCATACCCGCACCGCCATATCGTTATTAAAGCAGTGCTTCACTCCCAAGAAGCGAGCTAGGTTATGACCCGATGAAATATATAACTCACGTATCAATGCATTAGCAATCTCATTCGCATCATCACTGATTGCACCGTCAGGCTTAAACTCAGCAAACAGCTCCTCATAATTGATAATTGATAATTGTCATAGTGACGTCTCCTTGTCAGTTTGTGTGCTGGTAACGACTTCTTCATTCTCAGAGCTATTCGATGCGCTAGTTAGCTTCTCCTTGCTCGCCAGTAGCAAATTATCCATCGCAGAGCCATCCTGACGGGTGATATCAGGTACATAACGGCTATACACCCGAAACAGCATTTCAGTACTGCTGTGACCCATCTGCCTTGCTATCCACTCAGGATTTTCACCAGCAGCCAGCCAAAGTGTCGCTGCCGTGTGCCGAGTCTGATAAGCACGCCTATGTTTCAAACCGAGTAGGGCAAGCGTGGGTTTCCATACCCGCCGGTTCACATTACGATACTCCATCGGATTGCCTTGTGAATTGCAGAATACAAACTCTGACTTACCAAAGGTGCGTGCCTTCTGCTCTAGTAAGGCGTCATAGACCAACTGCGACATCGCAATATCACGTTGTGAGCCCAACGTCTTCGTTGGACCCATCTCACCGTTTACTAATGCTCCTCGAATACTGATCTCACGGCGATCAAAGTTAATGCAGTCCCACTTAAGCCCATCGATCTCACTGGTACGCATCCCTGTAAAGAAGCGAATGGTGTAGTAGGGCTTATAATCCGCACGGACATGTTTTAAAATCAGCCATACCTCACTCAATGTAAACGGATTTACATCCGGACGAGCTTGCTTGAGATTCTTAATATTTTTATAAGGCATCTCAAACTCATGGCGATCTGATGCTTCTTCTAGTATCATACGAAGAAGTATCATGATCTGGTTGATTCGTGCTACTGACAGACTTGACTGACCATCTTTACCGTAACGAACTTTGGCGAGGGAGCTACGGAAGGTCAGCAAGTCTGGTTTTTTTATCGCATGTACCGCTTTACCACCAAACTCAGGTAATAAGTACTTGTTCAAAATAATCTGCGTCTTTTGCCGATAGCTCGGCCGCCATTCAATCTTCTTCTCCTCATACCAAATCTCTGAAAACTGCCTAAAGGTAGGGTTGCGACTGATACAAGCTTCTGCTCTATCAGCCAGTGCCGTCATCTCTTTTAAACGCGTACTCTTCGGAAAGTAGGCAGCATAGTCAAAGATGCCTAGGGTTATTTTTGCATCTATCTCTTTTGCCACTAAAGTCAATTTTTTAACGTTTGCGGGAGTATCAGGGAAGATTGTTGTCTCACGGCAACGAATATTCATATATGTGAAATCTATGAATAGCTTGCCACGCCTTGCTCTTACTGATGCCATTGTTAATCTCCTTGTTTAAATAAAACTTACTGTAAAGCCATACCATTGATCGCACTCATAACAGGTTTGCACATATCCTCTTCGATACGCTCCCATACATATAAAATCTTACGACCACCAAAAGGGCGTATGTAGTGAATATTTTCAATCAAGACAGTATCCTTAAGCTGGTTACGGATAGTACGAGCATCGTATTTGATACGTTCAGCTAATTCTTGAGTAGTGAGATAAGTCTGTGACATAATAGTTCTCCATGTGAAATAAATTTACTATTAGTGAATGATTAGTTATCACTAATGAGTACATATTATCTATAAATATTATCACTTGCAAGCATTTTTTTATCACTTTAGGGACTTTGTATATGATTAAGCTCAATTTACCTGTTTTATTTGCACAAAGAGGCATCCGTGTAGCTGATGCTGACAGGATGTCTAAACTAGGAAGGTCTACTTTGTATCGAATGTACAATAATGAAGTCACTAGAATAGACTTTGATTCATTAAATGAGCTTTGTAAGCTTTTAGATTGCACACCCGGCGATATTATCCTCTATGAAGAAGATGAAGTTTGTGAGGAAGAGAGTTCAAAAGAAAGTTAGAATGCTTACTAGGATGGTTGTTCGAAGTGTCTTGAAAATCATTAAGCTTAGCGCAGATAAATATTCTACTCGTGCTAATTGTTTTCAAGTATTAGGTTGTAGTCATCACCGTTTAAGCGACAATTAATTTTGAATGTTATAAATCTTAAATGGATTTAGAAAAATTTAGGCCTATAAAAAACACGTTTTTTGCTGAATTGAGGTTGGGCTCAAAAATCAGCATAGTGCCAAATTCACTAGGTTAGGTGTCATGATGGTTTTTGAACCAAAAATAGCTAGGTTGTGTTCAGATACGTATATGGAGTTTTAGGGCAGGGCACGGTTTGGGCACCAAATGGGCACCGCACCGAAAATAAGCTTTTTGATTGAGTAGCTAAACTTAACTATATTCAAAAAGATATTTCGATAAATCTTCTACAACCCTTAAAAATCGGACAAAAAAAAGCCTCACTGTTAAGTGAGGCTTTTTAAGTATTTGGAGCGGGAAAAGAGATTCGAACTCTCGACCCCAACCTTGGCAAGGTTATGCTCTACCACTGAGCTATTCCCGCTAATTATCAATTAACTATCGTCAGTTGATGAAGGCGTATTATACGCAGTTTTTTTGACTTGTCAACACTTATAATAAAAAAATCAAAGTTAGCAAAACAGGCATATTATCTAACCACATAGATATGTTATAACAGTTTCTTATAATAGGTATTCCAAAAAATTTGCATGAGATAAATAGACTGGAATACTCATTATAAGTCACTTCAACCATAAAAAATTATCAGTACTTATCATGGTAATTCATAAGGATAAAAAATGACTCAACAATATACCATCGCCGACTATTTGTTTGATCGTGTCGCAGAAGCGGGCGCCTCTGAGATATTTGGTGTACCTGGCGATTTTAATTTAACTTTTTTAGACAATATTCTTGCGTCTGATAAATTGCGCTGGATCGGTAACACCAATGAGCTAAATGCGGGTTATGCTGCTGATGGTTATGCTCGCGAGCGTGGGTTTGCCGCGATGGTGACGACGTTTGGTGTAGGGGAGTTGTCCGCGATTAATGCCACTGCAGGCTCTTTCGCTGAGTACGCGCCTGTATTGCATATCGTGGGTGCACCAAGTACGGAAGTACAAGACTCAAAGCGCCGTATTCATCATTCGCTTGGTGATGGTGTATTTAACCATTTTATTAAGATGGTAGAGCCAGTGACGATAGCACGAGCGCAGATCACACCAGAAAACGCCGCCTCAGAAATTGATCGTGTCATTCGTTTGATTCTTAAAAAGCACCGCCCAGGCTATATATTGCTGTCACCTGACGTTGCAAAAATGCCAATTTATCCACCAACGACCAAGCTTGATGATAGTCAAGAAGATATTACTAGCCAAGCAGCATTGGCAGATTTTAGACAAGCGCTTATAGATTTTTTGCCAAACAAAACCACGACGCTGATGGCAGATTTGATGGTACATCGTTTAGGACTGCAAAATCAGCTCAAAGCACTCATCGCTGATACGGATATTCCTTATACCACGCTGTCGTGGGGCAAAACGCTATTGGACGAACACAGTGAGCGCTGGGCAGGAACGTATGCGGGTGTGGCATCACGTCCTGTGGTCAAAGACGCGGTAGAAAACTGTGAATGTCTTATCAAAATTGGCGTGCAATATACCGATACCACGACCGCAGGGTTTAGCCAAGATATCAATGAAAAAGTGGTGGTAGATTTGCATTATGAGCGCGCCTCTATCAGTGGTCGGAACTTTGCACCGATTGCGCTAAAGGATGCGTTACAAGTTTTGCATGAGGTCATGACATCAGGTATTGATATCGTGCCTAAGCAGTTCTGTAGAGAGGTAAAACCTCATGAACAACAAGGTAAAGATGATGAACCTATCAGGCAGGATGATCTGTGGCATATCATTGCCGATTGCTTAGATGATAATAACTTGGTGTTTTCTGAACAAGGAACGGCTTATTTTGGCATCAGTGATGTACGCTTGCCGCAGGGTGTTACCTCTTATGGTCAGCCCATGTGGGGATCGATTGGCTACACCTTGCCTGCCAGCCTAGGCGCAGCCATTGCCTCGCCAGACAAACGCAGCGTTCTATTGGTTGGTGATGGCTCTGCGCTGTTAACAATCCAAGAAATAGCAGTGATGATTCAAGAGCAAATCAACCCAGTTATTGTGTTGATTAATAATGATGGCTATACCGTCGAGCGTGCGATTCATGGTGAGCATCAATCTTATAATGACATTCCTAAATGCAACTGGCAGTTAATACCGCAAGCATTTGGTGCCACGGATGAAAACAGCTTAATTATTAAAGTAGAGACAGCGGGTGAGTTAAAGTCCGCTCTCGAAAAAGCAGCCATTGTCACTGACAAGCTCGTAATGATAGAAGTCATTGCTGATAAGCATGATATTCCACCATTATTAGCAGATATTAGCGCAGCACTAAAGCCTTCTTAATATGATCAATCTTCTATAAAAGAGTGACTGAATTAATTTTAACACCCCTATTTGGTACGATGCCAAATAGGGGGTTTTTTATATTTTATGATTCTCATTATTTATTCTAGGATATTTTGTTCTGTATGCTCATTATCGTGATAAATTAGGCGATTAATATGCGACAGGAAAGAGTAGCTCATGATTTGGCTAAAAATGCTTATTGGTGCCTTGATGGTATTGGCAATTCAATTATTTGCACAAACTCGGTTTTTTTATTTGGCGGCGCTTGCACCACTTTTCCCCACTTTTACGTTAATCAGCCATTTTATTGTGGGTACTGAGCGTAATCCTGCTGATTTAAAGGTTGCTTTGATATTTAGTATGCTCGGCGTCATACCTCATCTTATCTATACTTTTGTAGTGTTTTTTAGCATCGGCTATGTCAGTCTTTATAAAGCCTTGATGCTGGGTGTGGTAGCTTGGATGATTGCTGCTGCTATTTTGGTCATTGCATGGCAGTACATACAAGCTTAAAGAGATATGGTTAACCTTGTCTTGCCACTTGTATAACCATAAGAGCGTTGTCTATAAAAAATATTTATAGATAATTTTTATAGACAGGGTGGTAGATGTTATTCTTGATAGCATTAAAACATACAGTTTAGGAGTAATAAGATCACAGATTGAATAACTTGAACCATAATATTGTCGCAACGATTTAGTTTATCACCATTTATAAAAATAGGGCTTAAAAAAAGATGGATACCTTAAATATCCTATACCTTGTAGGAGCATTGTTAATTTTTGCCAGTATTATGGCAAGTACATTGTCAGCACGCTTAGGCGTTCCATTGTTATTATTGTTTTTAATGGTGGGCATGTTGGCAGGCGAGCAGGGTATCTTGGGTATTGAATTTTCTCAATATCCGCTAGCCAATTTCGTCGGTCAGGCAGCCCTAGCTTGTATCTTGCTCGATGGTGGTTTACGTACCTCGTTTAAATCGTTCCGAGTGGGTTTAAAGCCTGCTATTACATTGGCAACTTGGGGTGTGTTTGCCACAGTGATGGTATTGGGCGTATTCATCACTTGGTTGCTTGATGTTGATTGGCGTTTTGGTCTACTGATGGCAGCCATCGTTGGTTCGACCGATGCAGCAGCGGTATTTTCTCTCTTACGAAATGGTGGTGTTAAGCTCAATGATCGTGTCCAGGCCACGCTTGAGTTAGAGTCTGGTGGTAACGACCCATTGGCTATCTTATTAGTCACGGGTTTGATTGCGCTAAATGTGGATCCGGCAGGGCAGAGCGTACTTGGATTTTTGGGTTTGCTTTTACAGCAGTTAGGTGTTGGCTTGGGCATGGGTTTGCTCTTTGGTTATTTACTATCACGGTTATTACCAAAGGTACATCTAGCCGAGGGCATGTATGCTATTTTAATACTGTCTGCAGGCTTGGCTGTTTTTGCCGCGACAAACCTGCTTGGCGGTAGTGGGTTTTTGGCGGTCTATCTCACAGGCGTGATGATTGGTAATCACAAGGTGCGATCGACCGAGCATGTCATGCGAGTGATGGATAGTTTTGCTTGGTTGTCCCAAGCGGTACTCTTCGTTGTTTTAGGACTCTTGGTCACACCGTCGAACGTCATTAATGTTTGGCATTATTCGGTAGCGATTGCCGCCTTTATGATTTTTATTGCTCGTCCTATTGCCGTATATAGTAGCGTCAAACCATTTAAGTTCAAGGACCGAGAAATTGGGTTTATCTCTTGGGTTGGCTTGCGTGGTGCGGTGCCTATTACGCTTGCTATCTTGCCTGTTATGGCAGGTATAGATAATGCGTTTATGTTATTCGATATTGCTTTCGGCGTGGTGGTTTTATCGTTGATTTTGCAAGGTACAACCATTCCTATTATGGCAAATCTGTTTAAGGTACGCATTCCAACAAATAAAGACCCGAAAGAAGAACATGAAGTTTGGGTATCTGATAAAGCCAGTATTACTTTGTATGAATTTGAAGTTCAATCAGGTGCTTTTGCCATCGGTCGACATCCTTTGGAAATCTCTAAGCGTGTCAATCCTGATGAAATTCGGATTTTTGCGTTAGTACGTGGACAAAAAATTATCGTGACTGATGAAGATACTAGGTTAAAGTTTGGTGATAGCGTTTGGTATGCGATGCGCGGAAATCATGCCAGTAAAATTGCTAAGATTTTTAATGACACAACGTTAAATCATAAAGCAATTGATGATTTTTATGGCGATTGGCTGCTATCACCCAGTGTAAAACTTGGTGATTTGCCATTTTTTACTGGAGTAATGTCTTCCGAGTCTCTAGTAGATACTCTAAAGTATAAACCTGAAAACGGTGTCAAAAACATGTGGGAACAAACCGTGGCGGAGTATGTAAAGCAACGTTTGGATACGGCCCCCGTTTCTGGTGATACTGTCGTAATTAGCGACGAGTGGTCATTAGTGATCAAAGAAGTCGATGACAAAGGACGGCTGAGAACTATTGGTTTAAAGTATCAAGAACCCCTAGCAGCTACACCATAAATTTTACCGCGCTATAGGACATATATGCACGTGCCCTATAGTAAATTCATCATTTTATTCAAAAAGTCAGCAACGTGTTTATGTTGGCTCTGCCGATACGCCCAATGATGCTCGACGGCATAACTGGCTTCCTCTCGTAGCAAGACTTTCATTAGGCCCATCTTCTCATAACGTGCTGCTAGGTCACGAGGTAAATAGCCAACATGATGACCGGCAAGAATCATCTGTGCGGTCGCTTCCATATGATAAGTAGTGGCGCTTAGCGTTTTGGGACGTACATGATGGATGCTGACATCCGTAATATAGCCACGCTTTATCCATGGATAGTTTTGTTCTAAATCTTCCAGTGTCAAACCTTCTGAATTATAAAATAGCCGATGTTCGCGTCCGCAGCATACCATTTGCCTTTCTACAAATGCTGGCTTGAACGTCAGCAATGGCGGAAAGCTGCCAAAATAACCAACACCAATATCACTTTCGTTGCTGAGCAATTTCTCTAGCATGTTCTCAGGGCTTTGTACGTCGATAGAAAAGTGTATCAATGGATTATTACGGTAGCTGCTTGCAAGTCGTTGTCTAAGTACCTCATAAAAAAAGTTAGGCATTTGATCGGTTAGGCAGAGTCTAATATGCCCGCCGTGAACGGAGTCTAATTGCTGAATATAATGCAGCTGATGTTGAAAGTTGGCGACTGATTCAGTAAAGGCGATGCAAGCCTCATAAACTGCTGCACCATCTTCTGTCAGCTTAAAGCCTGCGCGACCACGATGGCACAATGTCATACCGAGACGATCTTCTAAGTGCGTCAAATGACCACTGATCACTGAGGGAGTGAGGTTTAAGCGCGTCTGAGCCGCTGTCACCCCCTGACAGTCTACGATGGCCATAAAACTACGCAGGGTTTTTATGTCTATTTTTATCAACTCATCTAATATCAAGAATTAGCCTCCAATAAATACCTTTTTGATAAATACTCCGTTCAACAAACTTCTGCTAATAACGTATAAGTCTGCTTTACTACGAAAATTTAGAAGTTTACTTCTGAATTTTACCATGGTTCAGCACCTTATATTTAGGTATTGTCAAAGGTATGTAGCAAATTGTGTATTTTCACTAACAGGTAATAAAGAGGTAATTTATGAGCTTCAATCAGCCACTAAGCGGTAACGAGATGCCAAGATTTGGCGGTTTCGCTTCTATGATGCGCCTGCCAACTCAAGCCGACGCCAAAGGATTAGATGTAGCGTTTGTTGGCGTACCACTAGATATTGGCGCATCCAACCGTAGTGGTGCAAGATTGGGTCCTAGACAGATTCGTGATGAGTCAAGAATGATTCGTCCCTACAATGTGGCGACTCGTGCTGCACCTTTTGAGTCATTACAAGTCGCTGATATCGGCGATGTCCCTATCAATACATTCAACCTGCTAAAAAGCGTCGATATCATCGAACAATTCTATACCGATAAAATCGTTAAACACGATGCTATCCCATTAACGCTAGGCGGTGACCATACCATTGCACTTCCTATCTTACGTGCGCTTGCCAAAAAACACGGCCCTGTTGGTATGGTACATATCGATGCTCATGCAGATATCAATGATGATATGTTTGGCGAAAAAATCGCTCACGGCACGCCATTTCGCCGTGCTGTCGAAGAGAACCTAATCGATGGTAATCGTGTGGTACAGATTGGATTACGTGGGACAGGCTATAGCGCTGAAGAATTTGATTGGTCAACTGAGCAGGGCTTTCGCGTGGTGCCTGCCGAGGAGTGCTGGTACAAGTCACTAGCACCCTTGATGGCAGAGGTACGTGAAAAGCTAGGCGATGGTCCTGTCTACTTAAGCTTTGACATCGATGGTATTGACCCTGCGTTTGCCCCAGGTACGGGTACTGCTGAAATTGGTGGTTTGACCTCAACGCAAGGTATCGAAATTGTGCGTGGTATGCGTGGTCTAGATGTGGTCGGCGGCGATTTGGTAGAAGTATCACCGCCTTATGACCCATTTGGTAACACTTCTGTATTGGCGGCGAATTTGTTGTTTGAGATGCTATGTATCTTGCCCGGTGTGCGTTATGACGATAAGGTCAAAGCGGTTTACTAATCGCCGTCATTTATTCCTCTATAATGAGCAACCTTTGCAGCTAACAGTTAGTAATCAATATCAAAGAGAAAATGCAAAGGTTGCTTTGAGGTATTGATAATTATTTGAATATTCAGCGAAATTTTCTAGGATGACTGACCCATGACCCAATTGACGCAAACGTCTTCTGCATTACCAAAAACCACTTCTCTAACCTGTGGTGAGCTACTGGTACAGTGGCTAGAGTATTATGGTGTAGAGACTGTCTTTGGCATCCCTGGTGTACATACGGTAGAGCTTTATCGCGGCTTGCCTAGTACCAATATCCGTCATGTGACACCGCGTCATGAGCAGGGCGCTGGGTTTATGGCGGATGGCTACTACCGTGCTTCTGGCAAGGTCGGGGTTTGTTTTATTATCACGGGCCCCGGCATGACCAATATAATGACAGCGATGGCGCAGGCGCTGGCTGATTCGATACCGATGCTAGTCATCTCTAGTGTCAACAAAGTCAAAGACACGGGTAGCGGTGAAGGACATTTGCATGAGCTGCATGATCAGCAGGGTATGGTCAGTAAAGTAGCTCTGACCAGCAAAACTATTTGGCAACCTGAATCGCTACCGACAATGATTGCAGAAGCCTTTGCTTTATTTAATGGTGCGCGTCCGGGACCAGTACATATTCAGTTACCTATCGATATCATCATTGCTGATGCCAGTCATGTCGCTAAGCCACCTAAGTTAAATGCTGCCGCAACTGGCCAAGCTGATACAAATAGCTTGAGCCTGCCACAGGTTACTAGATCACTGCCGAATCCTGCGCAATTAGACCTGATTGTACAGTCACTAAAAACCGCGAAAAACCCTGTAATACTTTATGGTGGCGGCTGTGTCGATGTCGATCACGATGCACAGCGATTGGCAGAGCTGATAGATGCGCCAACGTTTTTGACAATTAATGCCAAAGGCTTGCTGCTACCTGGTCATCCATTAAGTTTGGGTAGCAACCAGTCATTAGCCGCAGGTCGAGCCGTGATTACCGAAGCAGATTGGGTGCTAGCGATTGGTACTGAGCTTGGTGAGACTGACTACGATGTGTTCTTTAACGGTGAGTTCCAGATAAATGGCACGCTGGTACGTATCGATTGTGATGCCCAGCAACTGCAGCGTCCATTTAGAGCAGATATCGCGGTACTGTCCGATGCACAGATGGCGATTAGTGGTCTATGTAGCCGCTTAGAACATCAGGCACTCGATCATCAAGCACTGTCACGTGTTAATGAGGCAAAACAAGCCATATTGAAGGATGTAACAATAGACTTTGCTGGTCAAAATGCATTATTAAAGCTGATCAGAGATGAGGTGGAAGACGTCATATTTGTTGGTGATTCAACGCAGCCTGTCTATAGCGGTAACCTTGGCTTTGAAGCCTTAGCACCGCGTAAATGGTTTAACTCATCGACAGGTTTTGGCACCTTGGGTTATGGCTTGCCTGCTGCTATCGGAGCCATGGTTGGCTCAAACTTGCCTGTCGTCAGCTTGATGGGGGATGGCGGTATCCAATTTACGATTGCCGAGCTCATCTGTGCAGCCGAGCTTGAGTTGCCATTGATTGTCTTATTATGGAACAACCAAGGCTACGGCGAGATTCGTCGTTATATGGAAGAGGGCGGTTTACCAGTGATTGGTGTCAATATTAAAACGCCAGATTTTGCGCCATTAGCAGCAGGGTTTGGGGCTGGCTATCGCAGAATCACCGATAAGCAGCAACTATTAGCCGCATTAAAAACAGACACTAAGGGTAAACAGCCAATCATTTATGAGATTGATGAAGCGGATGATTTTTTAAAAGAGATAGCTGAGACAGTCACTTATTTTAGTTAAGAGTGCTGATATTCATAACTTTATAAAGTGACAAACGCTGAATAAAGTGACAAACGCTGATTACGCAAGGAAGTATGTTCATGCCGCCAAACGCTAAAAAATGGTCAGAAAACAGACACAAGCAAATATCGTGTTTGTTGACCAACCTTGCGGCTGTTGTTGGTACGACCAACCTATTAACAAAAGCAAGCCAGCAGCAGTCCTATGTACAAGGTGCGATTGAGGCCATCACAGACGCTACCGCAGCAGTTGTGATACCAAATTCTCTAGTGGCACTATGGCGAGTCATTAATATCTGTGCAGCTGCCGATGCAATCATCATTGCTCAAGCGGCTAATACAGGCTTAACAGGCGGCTCCACTCCAAACGGAGACTATGATCGACCGCTAGTAGTGATCTCTATGCAGTCATTGGGCGGTGTGCATTTACTCAATGATGCAGCAGAGCTGGTTGCTTTGCCAGCTGCTACTTTGCAGCAATTAGAGTCTATCCTTGCGCCATTAGGGCGTGAGCCGCACTCAGTATTAGGCTCTAGTTGTGTTGGTGCATCGGTGATTGGCGGTATTTGTAATAGCTCAGGCGGGATGCTAGTACAGCGTGGGCCTGCATATACTGAGATGGCATTATTTGCTAGACGCAATGCCTCAGGAGCGTTTGAGTTAATCAATCATTTGGGGCTGGATTTGGGTTCGCATCCCGAAGAAATGCTAGAGAACTTGCAAGCTGGCACATTTAGCGAAGCCTCAAACAGCACAAGCGATATTCAAGCTTGTACCAACCAGCATTATCAACACAAAGTTCGTGATTGTGAGGCAACGACACCTGCTCGATTTAACAATGATCCTAATGGTCTGTATGAAGCGTCTGGTTCAGCGGGTAAGGTTATTGTATTTGCGGTGAGGGTAGCGACCTTTGCTAAACCAGAGCGAGAGCAAACTTTTTATATCTCGACCAATGATGCGGATACTTTAACCACACTCAGAACACAATGGTTAAAGAGTGAGCTCACGCTGCCTATCTTGGCTGAGTATATGCATGGGGATTACAACGATATCACGATGCGCTATGGTCGCGACACTTGCTTAAGTATGCGAAAGCTGCCTGCCAATAAGATAGGTGCGCTATATCGATTGCAGGCAAAGATTGGCTATTATCTGGATAAATGGCATCTGCCAAAGACGCTGCCAGATCGGATATTGCAACTGTTATCGAGACTTATGCCGCAATCGTTACCCGAATCTTTGAGTAAACAAGCGCTCGCATATAAATACCATTTGATTATAAAAGTCGCAGATGGCGTTGATGGTATTGGCGGCAACAACAACATCACCGCTGCGCAGACATTTTTGCAAAACCATCTACAGCAGTATCAAGGTGCGCTGCATGTATGTACAGCATCCGAATCGCAGTCGTTATTGGTGTTTCGCAGTGCCGCGACCGCTGCCATGTTTCGTTATTACGATTTAAGCCAAGACAAATTTGGCGAGCTGTTATCGACTGATATTGCCTTACCTAGAAATACTGTAGATTGGGATGAGGCTTTACCTAATTCCTTACAAGAACAAGTCAGCAAAACTTTTTATTTGGGACATTTTTTTTGTCATGTCATGCACCAAGACTATTTATTGAAACCCAATATCAATGCCAAGCAGTTCAAGGATGAGCTGCTGGCATTTTATGACCAACGTCATATCGAGTATCCGGCGGAGCACAATGTGGGGCATGTGTACCCTGCTAAAACCGAACTGCATCGTTTTTATAAAAAATTGGATCCAACCAATTCGCTAAACCCAGGTATTGGTCAGACAGAGAAATGGAAAAACTGGCAATCATCAGCCATTAAGGAGAAGTTAAATGACGAATGCTATTGATAAGTCGCAGCAGCCGATTTTAGGGAATAACACTGTCGACCCAGAAATGCTGCAGGCAGGACAATGGCGCGATGCCATGTGGAAATTTTTATTATTTTCAGCGTTAGGGATTGGGTTATTTATCATACCCTTCCAGTGGGATGGCAAAGTCACTATTTTATTGGGTGTATTGACCGATACGTTGCAGGCCATGTTGGGTGGTTTTGTGGCTTATATTACCATGGCAATCGTGTCTATTTCTTTCATCGGAGCTCTGGCGGTTAAGGTACTAAAGCCCAACTTAAAAGAGAACTCATTGGCAAAAAACCTCTTTGATGTGGATTGGTTTTGGTTGATCACGCGATTTTTGGGCATGTTATTTGTTTGGATGATTTATCTACAGGTCGGCCCTGAGTTTATTATCAATCGTAATACGGGCGGCGTCATTTTTGAAGATTTGATTCCCATTTTGATTCCACTGTTTTTCTTCGCCATTTTGTCACTACCATTTTTGACTGACTTTGGTTTGATGGAGTTTTTGGGTACTTTAGCCAGTAAGATATTCATCAAGCTGTTTAAATTGCCAGGTCGCTCTGCTGTCGATGCCATGTCTTCTTGGTTTGGCGCCGCATCTATCGGTCTGCTAGTCACCATGCAACAGTATGACAAGAGCTTCTATAGCCAGCGCGAAGCATCTATCATTGCCACCACATTCTCAGTGACCTCTATCGCCTTTACCTACGTAGTGGCCAAAACCATCGGTGTGGACAATAACTTCGTCTACTTTTATTTGACTATTGCACTCACAGGGTTTATCGCTGCGATCATTATGCCGCGTATACCGCCATTATCACTTAAACCTGACACATATCACGCTGGCAAGAGCATGCTAGATGAGGGTATTCCTGCACAGTACACCACTTATCAATGGGCACTCAATCGTGCCGTCACCCGCGCCCATTCTATGCCCAGCCTAGGTTATGTGTTCAAGCGCAGCGTTGGTAATTTGTTTGATATATATTTTGGATTGATCCCTGTTATTTTTGCTATCGGAACCATTGGTCTTGGTTTGGCAGAGTACACGCCTGTCTTTAACTGGTTAGCAACACCGCTCGTGCCACTGCTTGAATGGTTACAAATCCCAGAGGCTGCAAAAGCAGCACCAGCCATGATTATGGGCTTTGCGGATATGTATTTACCCGCCTTGATCGGTAAAAGTATTGAGAGTGAGATGACAAGGTTCATTGTTGGTGCTTGCTCCATCACACAGATTATTTATATGTCTGAAGTTGGTGCGCTGATCTTGAAGTCAAACATTAAGTTAAATGTGCTAGAGCTGTTCATAATCTTTATGTTCCGTACGATCATTAGTTTGGTGGTTATTACATCAGTGGCGCACCTATTGTATTAACCACAAGACTGTATTAACCGCAGATACAGGGCTAAAAAATATCTAGCTTAACAGTAAGACATAAATAATCGGTTTTTCTGTCATCAGATAAACCGATTATTTAATCGATAGTGTTAAATATATAAAAATAATTTTATTAAAAATATAAGGAGATGGACCATTATGGAAATGCTGAAGTCTAAAGACCTAACCAGAGAAACTGCTAGTCAAACCGCTCAAAATGAAGTTGTATTAAATGCCGCTTATATCAATGGTGACTGGGTTACGATCGAAGCGCCTGCACCTGACACTGGCATTGACACTGATAATGCAGGTTCTAATAAAACAAATAATCATGCTTTGTATGATCCAAACTCGGGTGAGGTGATCGCAACGACGCGCTTATGCACCAGTGCCCATGTAGCGCAGGCAGTCGAAGCGGCTGATGCAGCGTTTGCTAGTTGGTCACAAACCGCTGTTAGTGAACGTGCACACTATCTAAATGCCATTGCAGACTCTATGGAGCAGCAATTTGATAAATTGGTTGGGCTGTCTGTATTAAACAACGGCAAGCCAATTGAAGAAGCAAAAATAGACGTCAGCGATGCCATTGCCTGCTATCGTTATTATGCCAATATCATCATAAAACAAGCGACTTTATCTGAGGTGCTGACCAATGAGCCGGCCGTACGCTTGCTAAAAACCTATGCGCCAGTGGGTATTTGTGCACTCATCACCCCTTGGAATTTCCCCATGGTGACGACTGCTTGGAAACTAGCGCCTGCGCTAGCAGCAGGCTGTACCGTGCTATTAAAGCCGTCTGAAGTGACATTATTACCAGAGCTCATGCTAGGTAATATCTTATCGGAGATAGGCTTGCCAAAAGGGGTGGTCAATATCTTACCTGGTGCGGCTGAAGTGGGTGCTGCTATGACCAGTCATCCATTAATTGACAAAGTCTCGTTTACGGGTAGTAATGTCGTTGGTGAAAAAGTCATGACTCAAGCGGCGAGAGGTATCAAAGACATCAGCCTAGAGCTGGGTGGTAAGTCTGCTATCGTCGTATGTGCAAATGCTGATATTGACTATGCCTGTGATTTAATTATTGGCGGTATATTTGCCAATGCAGGTCAGATATGCTCAGCCACTTCACGTTTGCTTGTACATCAAGATATCGCTGAACAGCTGTATGAGACCTTAAAGGTTAAAACAACAAGTCTGCAAATCGGTGATGGTTTTGCGGCAGATACGCTAATGGGTCCATTAGTGAGCGAGCAGCAATTGAACCAAGTCAAAAAATACTTTGATATTGCCACTGCCGAACACCTTGATTGTCTGACTGGTGGCGAGTTAGTGAACGGCTCTGGGTATTTTGCTATGCCAACTGTCTATACCGATGTACCGACGACCAGTCAGTTATGGAAGGAGGAAGTGTTTGGGCCTGTATTAGTTAGTACCACCTTTACCGACGATGCAGAAGCTGTTCGACTAGCCAACGATAGTAAATTTGCTCTAGCAGCGACCATCGTTAGTACCGATGAAACTGCTGCACTTGAGATGGCACTACAAATTAAAGCAGGGCATATCTGGATCAATGAGCAACAAATCGTACTGCCAGAAGCAGGGTGGGGCGGATTTAAGCAAAGTGGTATCGGACGCGAATTGGGCGGTGATGGACTGTCTGCTTATCAGAAAAGCAAGCATGTCTTATTGCCTTATTAAAAAATTAGGTTTGTTCAGGCTAAGGGCTAAGAGTAGGGGGCAATCATTAATCACTAGCCTGATTTTTATTGCGTAAAGTAACTTTACTAGACTAGAGTCACCATTCGATATAAAATTGAGCAATCATTCAAATTTATTGTTGTGGCTATTTTTATATAAGCCACGGCTTATGTAATGGAAAAGTTATGTCACGTACCGCACTTTATAATCGTCATGATTCATTAGAACGCGCGTTAAAACTTTTTTGGCAAAAGGGCTTTCACGCAACTTCTTTAAAAGATATAGAAGGGGCGCTGGACATGCGTCCGGGTAGTATTTATGCCGCATTTGGTAGTAAAGACGGATTGTTTCAAGAAGCCTTAGACTATTATGCTCGCTCAGGATTGACGGAGCTTGAACGTATATTAAGTAAAGAGCCGTCTCCATTATTGGGATTGGCTGCTTACTTGCGTCAGCTTGGTGGCATTAGGGATAAAGAGCTGCCAAGCCGAGCTTGTCTGTTGGTCAAAAGTTTATTGGAGTTGGGCGCTCGTGAGCAGGCAGCATTAGCAAAGGTTGAGATGCTACTGGCTGGTATGGAGACCCGTTTTATCGGTTATTTTACCGAAGCACAGCGATTGGGTGAGATGGACAGTGCATTGGACGCAACTAGGTTAGGGCGCCGCTTACAGGCCGAAGTGATGGGGCTGCGAGCTTTTGCACAGCGTGATGTAGACAGTGCAGCAGTACATGCATTGGCAGAGGACATGGCACTCTCTATAGAAGCGCTACGTATCGATGAACATGCTACTGTTTAATCTTTATAATATTAAAAACTGATATCGTTAAAATCGATTTCACTAGAAATTGATACCACTAAAAACTGACATCGCTAAAAGTTAACAC
>NZ_JBQSVP010000041.1:0-24817 GCF_052376345.1 Psychrobacter sp. AOP5-GZ1-6
CATACCGAGCTTCAAAACCGTGGCGTACAAGACATCTTAATCGCTTGTGTTGACGGTCTAAAGGGCTTCCCTGATGCCATTAACACCGTCTATCCAAAGGCACAGGTTCAGCTGTGTATCGTACACATGGTGCGCTATTCAATGAAGTTTGTGCCGTGGACGGATAAAAAGGCCGTAGCGGCTGATTTAAAGGCCATTTACGGCGCTGATACCCTTGAGATGGCAGAGGCCAATCTTGAGCACTTTGATGAGACTTGGGGCAAAGATTACCCGCACGTGGTCAAGTCTTGGCGCAATAACTGGGAGGGCTTAACGGTGTTCTTTGAGTATCCGAAAGACATCAGAAAAGTGATTTATACCACCAATGCGATAGAGTCGCTAAACAGTGTGATTCGGACGGCAGTGAATAAGCGTAAGGTGTTCCCATCTGATCAGGCAGCATTCAAAGTGGTGTACTTAGCCACCCAGCAGGCGTCTAAAAAGTGGTCGATGCCAATCCGTAACTGGACGTCTGCTCTGAATCGTTTTATGATTATGTTTGATGACCGTATCAGTAAGCATTTAATCTAAAGGGCAGTTACACAGAATATGGGATGGGCTCAAAATATTAGTGTTTAACCTTTGGCAGATAGCTCTCTAACCCTTTATTGGGCTTGTTAAAGCTTTCAGGCTCTCGCTGTATAATATTTATCATTTCGCGCTTAAATGCCTCATTTTGCATTTTGCCGTCATAACTTAGGCCTGGATGATTATTATAGTCATTCATAAACTGCACGTTATCAACAATAGACTGTATGGTAGCTTGTGACAGAGTGCCATCTTCACTGGTTAGTTTGTCTAATGTTTTCCGATGGAATTTGAGCGTTAATCCCTCGTAACCTTTACCTCTACTCTTTTTTTTATATTCCACACTAACTTTATAATTTGTACTTTCGTTAATCTCTTCTAATGCTTTATCAATCACATATTTCCGAAGTTCACTAAATTGCTTGTACTTGCCTTTTATACCCATGACATATTTAAAATCTTCAAGTTCATACGCCTTACTGTATTGATACTGTCCAATCCAACATACTATTAATTCATATAAGCGTATTGAGTGTATGCTTGATAGCTCACTGATCTCTAACAACTTATATTTAGTAAAATTTGCTTTCAATTGTGTCAAATACGGCAATATATCCTCTGCAAAAGTTAGCGTAATTTTGCCTGTATTTGGGCTAAATAGAGCACTACTAACAAAGCGAGTACGCAATACTTCATTGTCCGGCAGTGCGATACTAACTTCCCTTTCAAACAAGCGGTTACTAGCTTGCTCAATATCACGGTAGATATTTTTTGCGTTGCTATCACGATAAAAAAGCTTTTTTATTTCGTCAGCAGTAATAGTAAATTTAGTTTGTTTACTGATATTTGGGGCATCAGGTCGGCTATCAATTTGGCTAATACAAGTTAGTAAAAGCTCTTTTTCTTTTGTTGTCATCGTATAAGTAGCAAGAACTAAATCATTTGACTGTACTACTAAGTTACTTTCCATTTTATATTCCACTATTTCTACGTTTACTGTAATTTCACATGACATAAACTATCATAAAAATAGTAAAATAAATAGCTATCTTTAAATCACTCTTTTTTTGGCTCATTTACTCTTTTTTTGGCTCATTTACTCTTTTTTTGGCTCATTTACTCTTTTTTTGGCTCATTTACTCTTTTTTTGGCTCATTTACTCTTTTTTTGTTATGCAACATATTGATTATAAAGAAGAAAAAAAGCTCTTAAACAGGAGTAAACAGGAGTAAATAAAACCCTTCAAAGAAACGGTTGATAAAAAATTCTGTGGATAAGTAAAAAAAGCATCACTTAAACGAAATATTGTACTTAAGTGATATCTCCTTCATTGACAGTTTTTTAGGATTAGATTAGGGACTAAATCCCCGACTGGGTGTATTAACTTTATCCAATTGATACTGATAAGACTTTAGACCGCTCTGTATTGCTTTGTGTTGGCTTTCAGACAGCTTTCCGTCATATTGCTTAGTAAACGTCTCTAGAGTGGTTTTAAGAGCCTCTGAGTAGGTTTTACGCTGGGTTCTTGGTAACGAGTTCACATCACGAAACGCAAGTTTGAACTGCTCACAGGTTTTATCCAAGGTATTTGCTAAATGTTCTCTAGCAACCTCTCTTGCCTCAGCTGGGTAGTTATCCTGATTGATGTAATCCGTTAATCCTTTTGTATAGCTAAATGATGAGATGATGTCCCGAGTCATTCTGCCAACCTCTCCTGCGCTACCGCCCAGTTTGTCAATGATACTGGTATTAAATGCCGCTCGTTTTTGATCGATATTGTCTCTGAAATCTGTAAAATGCTTGATAAGCGCTAGATACTGCTCACGTTCAGCGTTAGGATCACGCAACAGCTTGATAATGGCTTTGTTGTTTTCAACCAGCGTGTAATCAAAACGTTTGGCCACTTGGCGTAAGTGCGCGGTAAATTCCACCGCTTTATCGTGGTCCTCAATACCATGGCGCTGTGCAAACTCGCTGAGTTGCGCCACTTGCCGTTGATCAAATTTATCAGGGGCGTCAGCCGCGGTTTCTCCTTGCGCCCAGTTGATGGCCATCGCCTCACGATGACGTTGTATCAAGCGCATGGCTAAGTGCAGCTTCATACGTTCAACATACTCAAAGATTCTCTCATCTTCGTAACGGTTTTCTCGAGTGTCTCGATTAATGCGTCCTTGCTGTCGATCAAGTCGAGCAGCTCTTGCTCGTCGTGCGTCGTCATCGAAGGGGCTGGGGGCTGCTTTTGCTCGCTCTGCAATGTCTCGATGGATGTCTTGAGCGATTGATTCGCTGTTTGCAGCTCTTTTTGTGTTTGCAGTAACCCACTGTTTTGAGAGATCAATGCGTTGTTGTGCTTTTTGGCTTCTTTCGTCTGTTCCATTAATCCACTTTGGTAGGTTTTCGCATCGTTTAACTGCCCAAGCAATGCCTGATTTTGCGTCTTCAATGCATCGTTTTGTGTCGTCAACTCGAGCTGCCGTTCTATGAGACTGTCCTGTGCAGTATGCAATGAGATTGTCTGAGCTTCTAGAGAGTTGTTTTGTAAAATCAGCTCGCTGTTTTGTGCCTCCAATGCTGCCAGGTAGTCTTGCATTTTTCTCAGTTGCCCAAGCAAGTCCGTTTCTAAGTGCGCTAATTCGTCGCTCATTGTCTGCCTCCTGTTTGATATGGTTGTCAGCCACCAATTTGTTGCGTGCTTTGATGGCACGGTTGGTATTACCTTTTTCGGTCGTGATGCCTCGGCGCTCCATGGCCGTCGCCTCCACGCCCATTTTAATGGTGGGCTGCTGATCAAGCCCCTGATCCTTATAACTGCGCGCATCCATCAGCGGTAGATGATATTCGGCCAATACCTTATTGGCGGTATCTACCCACATCTCCCGAACACGCTTAATCTCCTGCATCGATGACGGCAGATCATGCGCCTTACGTTTTTTATTGGACCACTCAAACGGGGTCTTAAGCTTTGGATCAAATGCCAAGGTTTTATTTGGTCCAATGGTAGGCGCTCGAGTAGTGACTAAAATATGCGCGTGAAAATTACGGGGATCAGGGTTCTCCTCACCCTCACGCAAATACTTCGAGCTTGGCGGTACATTAGGATCAAAAGGCAATTTCATCACCGGACGATGGATACACACATCCGCAATCACATCCATATCGTCGCAAAGCTTTTGGGCAAAGTTGATAGCCAGTGAATGGCGCTCTTCCTCAGACAACTCATGAGGCAAATTAATCAGCCACTCACGCGCCACCCGACTGTCCGAACGGGTCTCTGCCGCTTCGGCAGTATTCCAAAGCGTCTCCCGATCCACACTCACACCCAGCGCCTTTAATGAAAATGGTAAAACGATATCGCTGCTCATCACCCCAGACTTTTTACTATAGTCATGGGTCTTACCATATTTGGCATCATCAAGCACATCGCCAGCACGATAGGCCGCCGACGCCACAGCCGACTGTCCTGCTTTTCGAGAAATCGCCTTTGTTGCAATGTGTACCATCGTCATAAAGAGTCACCTGCTATTTTTGCTTTTTGCACACCACCGCTTTTCGTGGGGTGCGGGGTTTGGGGTTTCCCCAACGAAGAAGGATTCAAAATTAAGGATAGTAACGAAGTGGATAGATTAAATTTTGAGTCGTTACTTCGCCCTTAGTCAGGGGGACGCCACCATCATATGCTAAAATAATATATCTGAGGGTTCGGATGTGGTTGTGTTAAAGCTTATTACAAGTGATTGAATGATAGTAAGGTGCTTGCTATGCTGAGTAAAATTTAATTGATAAGGATAAATCTAGTGTCAGTATCTAATAATAAAGCGCCACTGTCTATTTTTGATAGTCAAGACTCTAATGAGCTAAAAGAACGTCAACGGTTGGAAGAGTTAAAACGCCAAGCTAAGGTTCAGCAAGTAAAGTTAGAGAAACGCCTGAACAAGCAGAAGATTTTAATGGGTGCGTTTTTGGGTCAGGTGTTGGCAACTGATGGTGAGAGTGAGCAGATGATTCGAGAGTACTTTGCGATTCATTTTCCAGATTTCTTAACGAGAAAATCGGATAAGGAATTGTTTAAAAGCATGATCGAAGGTTTAGGAGGTGATATGGGATTGGATGAGGGAAAAGATTCTTCTGCGGTCAATATGCAAACATCTAATCATGAGGCTGAAAATAATCAGCAAAATGAGTCTTATAGTAATGCTGAGCATGACACACGTGATCTGCTGTCAGATGATAATACTTATTCTACTGATGTCAGTGATCCAAACTACCGTGGGTAATAGAAATACTAAAAACGTGATGTTAGAGAAAAGCTAAAAAGAATCTATAGCATGGTCTCAATCGACGCCGGCCACTAGCGATGATGTGGGTTTCAAACACTGGCTTGAATGATTGGCAAAAGTTGTCCATATAAGAAGTCCTTTTTGCATAAGTTGGTCTTGATAAATTTACTTTAGCAATTGTGGACTTCTTTTTTGGCGCTCCCTTATCCCGAACTGGGGTCATTTAGCAAACCTTCGATTCACTACTATCTAGCAGGATAAAACGTCTCTGCACCAGGGCCTACTGGCAGACCAAATACAAACACCCAGACGCAAAATAAAATAATCCAACCAACTAAGAACGCAATTGAATAAGGTAACATCATCGCCATAAGTGTGCCAACACCAGTATTTCTCTTATAACGAATAGCAACTGCCATAATGAGACCAAAATAGCTCATCATAGGGGTAATGATATTAGTCGTCGAATCTCCAATACGGTATGCGGCCTGTATCATCTCAGGCGCATAGCCAGTTAGCATTAGCATGGGGACAAATATTGGTGCTGTCACGGCCCATTGCGCAGATGCCGAACCAAGCATCAAGTTAACCACCGCACATATCAAGATAAAACCGATCAATAAGAAAGGACCTGTTAAACCAATATCGTTTAGGAAAGTTGCACCAGATACTGCCATTACAGAACCAAGGTTTGACCAATTAAAGAAGGCGGTAAACTGCGCGGCAAAAAAGACTAAGACGATATAAATACTTAGCGAGCTCATCGCATGGCTCATCGCATCTACTACATCTTGGTTGTTTTTTAGGCTACCAGTAATCTTTCCATATATATAACCGGGTATGGCAAAGAACACAAAAATGAAGACAACGATGCCCTTTAAAAATGGCGAATTTGACAACAGACCTGTCTCAGCATTACGCAGGATGCCGTCAGCAGGTACCACGGTCCAAGCCAGTAATAAGCAGAATACCAGCATACTAATACCAGCCCAAAAAAGTCCTTTTTTCTCAATAGCAGATACGCGTTCAGCTTTGGTATCTAATACTGAGGGATCATCGGCGTCAGTAGGATTGTACTCACCAAGGCTTGGCTCAACGATTTTCTCGGTCACAAGATAACCCAAACCACTAATCAAAAAAGTACTCACCATCATAAAGTACCAGTTGGCCTCTGCCCCGACGGCGTAAGCTGGATCGATGATACGTGCCGCTTCTTGAGTAATCCCTGATAATAAAGGATCAACTGTGCCAAGTAATAGATTAGCGCTATAGCCACCAGATACCCCAGCAAATGCCGCCGCGATACCAGCTAATGGATGTCGACCAAGAGAGTGGAATATAACCGCAGCAAGTGGTATCAAAACCACATAACCAAGCTCAGCGGCCGTGTTTGACATAATACCTGCGAACACAATAGTAAAGGTAACCATTTTCTTTGGCGCGTTTAACACTAGCCCACGTAGTGCGGCTGATATCATTCCAGAGCGTTCAGCGATACCAACACCAAGTAGAGCTACCAGCACCGTACCAAGTGGCACAAAACCAGTAAAATTGGTCACCAAGTTTTCAACAATACGAGCTAAGCCCTCGCCGTTTAATAAATTGACGACCTCAATAGTTCCATCAGCGCTACGGCCGCTTGCACCCTCTGGTCGTGGATCGATTACCGATATACCAAAGTAAGACAGTACTGCTGAAAGAACCAGTAAAAACACTGACATCCATACAAACAAAATAACAGGATGCGGTAGTAAATTACCGAGCCACTCTACTCCTTTTAAAAACCGCTGCATGCGCGAGTCTTGCTCTGCTGCATCAAAATTATTATGTGGCGGATTGCCATTTGGCGAGTTACTTCCTTGCATAGCCGATTATCTCCTTCAAGATTAAGTACTTTTGATGCGCTTAAAAGTGTATGAAAACACCGATAAAAGGTTATGATTGGAACATAATTGGAAAATAGAAACAAATAATTTTGTCTCATAAAACAAATTGTTTAGAATTTTGAGTAATAAGTAACCCCAGTTCAGAAGAAGGGAGCGCCAAAAAAGACAAAAACAAGAAGTTCACAATTGCTAAAGTAGGTTTACCAAGACCAACTTATGCAAACAGGATTTCTTCCATGAACAACTTAACCGAACTATAATGCTGACCCCTGCCGTCAATGCCGTACACTCAAGCTTGGGAAGTTTTAGTCAGACAACTAGTAGAAATTTTTTAGATATATCCCAGCGGAACCATCTAAAAAGGCTCATTAATCAATTAATAGACTACTCATAGCAGACTACTATATTGGAACCACTTAATGAGCAGTGATTAGTTTAGGTCTTTCCTTGGCCACATCAGCGATCAGATGCCGTGAGCACTTAGCCATTTTTTGAATATCAGAATAGCTATGACCTGATTCGAGTAGACTGGCGATGATCTTACGTTTTTCAGTATCTTTCTTACGTTTTTCAGTATCTTTCTTACGTCCTGAATACTTACCTTCTGCCTTAGCACGAGCAATACCTTGCATCTGACGGTTTCGGCGATCCTCATAATCCTTTCTAGCAATAGTAGCGAGCATATCTAGCATCATCGAATTAATAGCCTGCAATATACTGCTCATAAATTCAGTGCTATTTTCAGGTTGAAGCGCCATATATGAGGTCGGCAGCTCTTTTGATACGATAGAGAGCTTTTTTTCTGATAGCATTCTTTTGAGCGTATCCCAATCAGCTTGGTTCAGACGCGCTAAGCGATCAATCTGCTCAACTAAGATAATATCGCCTTTATGAGCATCTTCAATCAGCTGCATAAGCTTTGGTCGCACCAAAATAGCCCCTGATTCATTTTCGACATAGAAGGCGGCAATCTTGTGGCTATGATCGTTGGCAAATGCTATGAGTTCGCTTTTGGCACGCTTAGCGTCTTGTTCTTTGGTAGACGCTCGTAGATACGCTCTGATAAACATAAACACCTAAAATAGTCTGTTATAAGTGGTTCCATTATACCAGTCTGTTTTAAGTAGTCTGTTAATAGGTTTTTGGGGTGAAATAGCTGGTTCCGCTGGGGTATACCTTAAGGGAACCATTCCGGTGCTTTCACTGGTTCGGTACCCTACATGGGACTTGAATCTTTGGCTGTGGGCTAGTGGTAGCAATGGCTCAAGTGACAGTAGTGTACTTCATAGTGTACTTACCATGCATATTCTATTCGTGATCGGGGCGCTATACAGCATAGAAACATATGCTTACAGCCTAGGTTGATTCATTGTTCTAGGTAGTTCTTCTAACTTATTTCGTTAAGCTCTGAATTAAGCACACTAATAATTAATTGCCTCAGCCAATTATGCGCTGCATCGCCCTCACGGCGTTGATGCCATAGTAATTTAAAATCGAATGATTCAATTGGAAAAGGTGGTTCGAATATTTGAACCTGTGAGTTGCTATCAGTCATATCAAAGCTACGCCGCGCCGCTGTCAAAATCAGGTCAGTACCAGCCACTAATTGATTGGCAATTCCCCAGTGTGGCAAAGTCATTACAACATGACGACTTAATCCTGCGCCACTAAGTGCACGTTCAATCTCATTATTAGCACCTGATTGCATGGCAACGAGGATATGCGGTCGAGCCAACCAACTATCTTTATCGAGAATACCACTCTCTGGCAAAGTGCTTTTGTCTGCCAAACAAGCAAAAGACTCAATAAATAAGGTGTGCATACGAAGCGCTTCTGGCACTTTATCTGGGAAGACACCGAAAGCCATGTCAGTTTCACCATCGAACACATCCGCCATCATCGCTTCGCGGCTTCCTTGACTTACCTCAAGCTCAATGCCAGGCGCAAGCACTCTTAATGAGCGCACCAAACTCGGCATAAATACACGCGCGCCATAGTCAGACATAGCCAGACGAAATACTCGCTTCGCACTGAGAGGATTGAATTCTGGTGTCTCAATCAACGCACCAAGCTGCTCTAGAACATCAGTCAAGGGCAGGATTAACTCGCTCGCTCGCGAAGTCAATTCCAATTTTCCTGAACGTCGAACCAATAGAGGGTCATCAAATATGGTACGTAAATGGGCCAGCGCGTGGCTAACTGCCGGCTGACTTTTATGTAACCGGAGAGCGGCTCGTGATACGTGCTTTTCTACTAATAATGCGTGCAACGTCACGAGCAAATTAAGGTCAATACGTCTTAAGTTATTCATATGACGAATAGTGAAGTAAAAAAACAATAATTTCAATTCAAATTTTTAATATGAAATAATTCCTCTAGAGAATTAAATAAATCTGGAGCAAACGTATGAATCTATCACTTACTGGTATCTCTTTTGCCATTATCGCCTTAGTTGCTGGCGCTTTAGTCCCTCTCCAAGCTGCAAGTAATGCTGAATTAGGCCGTGCTCTTGGACATCCTCTTTGGGCAACGGTAGTGTCGTTATTGGTGAGTGTACTTATAGTAATACCTGTCATTCTTTCTATGCGTGTCCCTACGCCCATATTGAGTGAAATTGGACAATTACCAATGTGGGTCTGGTTTGGTGGCATAGCTGGCGTCATCTATATTACATCCGCATTAATTCTAGTCCCTCGTTTAGGCGCAACTCGCTTTATTGTTTGCGTGATCGCGGGTCAAATGTTTATTTCATTAATATTAGACCAATACGGTTTTATGAATTTACCGGTGAAACAAATAAACGCTGGACGTTTAGTAGGTGTTACTTTCGTTCTACTAGGCATGATCATGGTGCTGTGGCTCACGCCTTCATCTCCCAATTTAGGTGATGTTAAAGCTAGCATCACTGGCGATTTAAATACTATAGAAAGTGCGTCGACAAGCAGCGCTAAGTCTATTTATCATTTTGAAAGTTAGTGATGCCTAGCTCAAGGCGTAGGCAATGGAGATTAATTGCTTAAATGCTATTTGGTAATTTAGTAATATTGTTGAGCTTATAAAAACTAATAGAAAGTCTAATTTAAGCATACTACGTGCATTTTTTGGATATTGCCGAAGTATTCATAAGTATTTGAGATGGTATAACCATGAAAAGAATCAACGTGTTAGGTACATCGGGTTCAGGGAAATCTACGTTTGCCAAAGCTCTAGCAGATAAGCTTAACTGTGCATATGTTGAAATGGACGGATTATTTTGGCTGGATGATTGGCAGCATGTTGATGATGAAACTTTTATCAAACATATTGAAAAGGCGCTAGATAAGCCAGCGTTTGTATTAGATGGTAATTATAGTCGGACGATACCTATAAAATGGAAAGATATCGACACCGTCATTTGGCTGAACTATTCGTTCCCATTAGTGTTGTCTCGTGCTCTCAAACGTGCCGTATTCAGGACTATTAGTAGAAAGAAGCTGTGGGATACCAATAATGTAGAGAGCTTAACAAGACTATTTTCCAAAAAATCTATCATATGGTGGACGATTACAACGCATAAGAAAAATCGTAAAAAGGTTCGTCAGTTAATAAACAAACCTGAATACCAGCATATTAAATTTATTGAGTTTACTAAGCCCATTGAGGCTAAAACGTTTTTGAAAACTTTATAACATTTACCCACAGAAAGCTGGCTGTTCGATGCCTGTATAGCGCACCAATCACAACTTAAGTGCAAATGACCATGTATAAATCAGAGCAAGCATGGCATGCAATCAGAAATATTAAACCTAATGTAAATACTAACTGGCTGGAAATGCCCACAGTGAATACTCATAGAACGGAGTTGACCAAAGACGATAATAGCCAGATGACCAAATCATTCAGTCGGGTATTAATTGCAGCCAATAGGATTAGTATTGAATTGCTAGATGACTGGGAAATGTAGCAGCCATTCTCAAATCGATTGTTGGTATAGGGGCTAGTATTGAGTAAATTATAAAGACCTTAAGTCATAAGCAATAAGGGTTACGATCGCCCGTCTAGTTTCTACTATACCGTCTACGCTCACAAAGGATAGCCGGTAAGTTTGTTATAATGAGATACGTTAAATAAATCTAGTAACAACCATAGTGGCCAATACCAAAATTAAACCGCTCACTCCTAAAGCTTGAAGAATAAACTTCGTATTGCTCATAACCGCCCCCCCCCAGTATTTTTTCTTGTTAATACATCTTACTCATTCATTACTGCTACTGCAAATAAATATTCGACTATCAACAAAATGCGTACTGAGTGAAGCCCTAAACAAAAATTCATTTTATCATCAATCACTTACCTACCAGGTGCAAATTTTTACTATGGAACCGAAGCGGTAAAAGCATCTGATTGGTTAGATATAGGTATATCTTAAGAACTCATATTTACAACTCTATATTCTCTTATTTATTGATTCAGCTAAAAAGCCCCTTTTTGGCTACTCAATAGCTATATAACTTTCAAAAACTTACAGTTAGTATGTATTTAAAGGATTTGTTCATATGGCATATTATTAATATAAAATAAAAGTAAAACTTTATAAGGAGTAAATATGACCCCCTCTTATTTCCCTCAACGTCGTCCGTCGTGGCGCGGTGTAGTCGCCGGTCTTGTCATGGGACTGATAGTGGTTATGGCGATGATTGCGCTTGCATTAGTTCTGAGCTCATTATTACCTTTTGATTTGAAAGGCAGTAGTATTGCTGGGGGTATCTATGCGGCCATTACTGCTTTAGTTAGTGCCTATGTAGCTGGGTACTTCGCGATTAAGTACTCTGCACCTGAAGCGCTATTTGGCGATGGCACGGATATTGATCCAAAAGACGCCACTTTAACAGGCATGCTTACAGGAGCTTTAATTATATTACTCACCACATTTTTCGCGATGAGTAGTGCTACTAGTATCTTATCAATGGCAGGTAATGTTGTAGGCTCTACAGTAAGCACTGTGGCTAAAACAGCAGCAACGACCGCCACTGTTGGTGCAACAGCTGCTGGGGCGGCATCACAAAGCAACAGCGTACAACAAAAAGCAGAAGAAGTTTATCAACGTGTATCAGGTGATATTAGTAAAGAAGACGTACAAGCGATGGTTGCAAAAAATACGCAGAACTTGAATCAACAACAGATTGCTGCCGTCAGTAATGTTATTAAGGATATGTTCGATCAGACCAAGACACAGGTTAATAACATGGACTTTACTGACCTAAATACATGGCGCAATATTGACGTTTATGCAAAAGAGCGTATGGCATCTATTGAAGAGACGTTAAAAGGCCCTGAAATTATCACACGTTTGCAGCAGCAGGGTTTAACTCAAACGCAAGCGCTAGAAGTGCGTACTGAGGTTCAACAATCATTTAATGAGTATAAGGTCAAAACTGAACAATATATTGCAGAAGCCAAACAAATGGCTGAGCAAAGAATGCAGCAAGCAGAAGACGTCGCACGTAAAACGGCTCTGTATACTGGATTATTTTGGCTGATTAGTGCCCTTTTAACCTTTATCGCTAGTACTATTGGGGCTAAGAATGCAGCAGCAAATTACCGTCTAGCTAAGCCTATTATCACTTGGGGTGATAATATTAAATAAATCTTACAGCTCTAATTATGAAGACAAATAAAAAGCCTAATTAGGATGAACTGACCCCCAAATATTGGACGGTTTAGTTTACCCCAAGGACTGAGTCCTGTACTGCACAGGACTCAGTCCTTTTAGTTTCTATCAGTGACAATAACTGCTGCCTGAGCAGATAAGCCAAAGAGAGATAACGCCATACTTAGAATAACTTTTTTCATAAAACCTACTTTTTTTGATATCCAAAACACTGCTTTCAAGCATTAATAATACCCTATATTTGTTCAATAAAGTGAGTGCTATATAACTAACAGTCTGATTTACACAGCAGTTTATTTATAATTTGCCTGATAGACAGGTTAGTGCCATAGTTGTTCACTGAACGTTCTGAACAGTTGCACTGTACAGACACTAAAAACGTACTTGAACACTAGGTGAACAATGAACATATCCGTGACGAAAGCAGCAAAAGAGTGGGGTGTATCAAGAACGACGATCTATCAGAAAGTCAATGATGGTGAGCTTTCTAGAACGGCAGATAAGAAAATAGACGTTTCAGAAATGTTGCGCGTGTTTGGTGAGCCAATTTCTAAAAAACGTACTGAACGTTCAGTGAACACTGTCCAAAGTACACCTCTGAACAGTCAAAGTGTTCAGTACAATACGGACATTGAACACCAATTAGCGCTTGAAAAGCTCAAGAATGAACATCTCAGCCAACAGGTAAACGATCAAAAAAAGTTAATTGAAAATTATCAGCAGTAGATAGGACAATTGAACAAAACACTGGATAAAGCCAACGCCAGTATCCAAGATTTCGCACAAGTGAGACTGTTAGAGTTTAAGCAAGCTGAAATGAGCGATGAGCCGCCACTTGCACAAGAGCAAGAAAAAAAAGACGATTCAGTCGTCGCGACGGCTAAGAAGAAAAAACGGTGGTGGGAGTTTTAAACGTTGTAAGCTTACCGACTAATGATCCAATAAATACTCTTCTAGCGCATCGTTAATCATGTCTTGGTAGTTACCACCTGTCTTTTTCGCCTTATCCTGGAATCTTGCAATGATACTAGGACTCACGATACTAGCACCTACCATAGGATCATCCGCCACCACACTACCACGAGTCGCGCTCGACCAATCGGTAACTTCAGGAATATCAGACAAATCAATGTCATGATCCGAAAGCGTAGCCAATCGTTGCAAGTTGGCTTCTTGCTCAGCGCTTAAAGACGGCAATTCATTTGCTTTATAGCTAACCTTGTTCATAAAACCTCCTTTCAGCCTTAGTGGCGCGTCGTGCTGATATGATACGAATAACCTCGCCGCCCTCACTATCTCTTTGAGTATGAGCGACCAGCAATACCGCCACCCCATTCACAGCGCCAAGCGCTTGCCACCGTTCTTCACCATTTTCATAGCGGTCTTGCTGACGCAAACACAAAGGATCAAAAAATACCCGAGCTGCTTCTTCAAAGGATAAGCCATGTTTGCGTTGATTACTGCTATTTTTCTGTTCATCCCATTCAAACTCAATCATTGATCACCGTCTTCAAGCGTATTGGTGCTAGGCATTGTCTGATAATCAAAGGACAGCGGTATGCTATTGGTTTCTGCTACCTGATGCAAAAACAGCTTAATGGCTTGCGAAGGCGTTAAACCATAGCCCTCAAGCACCGAAAACGCCTTATCTTTTAACTCTTGATCCAAACGAATATTATAATTGGTTGTGCTCATAGCATTACTTATAGCTTATTCATGTACCCTTAATATAAGCGATAAGTACCGTCAATTCAACAATCTTAGGGCTTTAGTCTTTCACGAAAAGTGATAGTCATGTGCTACTCATCCAATCCACCTAGAAAATCATCAATTTTCTGTTCTAGCTGTTTTTGTATGGCGTAGAGTTCGCTCGCGCTATATTCTCTTAGTAAACGTTCCTCATCTTTTAGCTCAAACATCTTTTTACGTATGCTATCGCTATGAGCTTCGTTTTCTAAACCAAAGGTGTTAAGACGACCCATTTGACGGTAGTATTCTCGTTGTGCCTCTTCAAACATCATGAAATGGTTACTTGCTACTGATATACCTTCAATACTCATAGATTGCTCCTTTTTACACTCGGAAAATGTCCCTTTATGGAATTTTTATTTATTTACTATCAATAACTTAACTATCAAGAAGAGATCTATTTCTTTTATTTGCTAGCTTCGCTTCAAATCTCTTCATAGCCGTATCTAATTCTTCATGCGTGGGCTGTACATATGGCTCATCCCTAGCATCTGTATTGCTTTCTTGGATTGGGTCACTAGAATATAAGTCAACAAAAACTTGTTTTCTTACCTCAGGCTCAACCTCTACATTACTGCTAGAATTATCTGTAGCGACAGATAATTCCTTTGATTCTTTTCTATAGCGATAGAGATAATTAGTCAGTGTGCCAGTCGTTAGAATGAGGTCATGACGCTCAGCTAATATCTCAACCACGCCTTCATAGGTATATGAAACAGCCAGCTCTTCGATCACCTCATAAAGATCACGAAACTTGGAAAATTTTGTTCTCTTAGCCATAAATTTCTATCTCCCTATATTCTTGAAGCCAATTATCTCAATTATAAAAACGCTCATAAATTGCTCATATTTAACTAACGATTTACTACCCTTTTGCTAACGATTTGCTAACGATTTGCTAACGATTTGCTAACGATTTGCTAACTTTCAATCAATCATACAGCAATTGCTCATAAATTGCTCATATCTAGCTAACGATTTACTAACGTAACGCTCTTATAAGCCTTTTTAGCTAAAAAGGCTTACGACAGGTAGAAAATAACCGATTTTTCTACCTGCTTTTTGGTCATTAAATTATCCAATTTAATGACTACACCTTACGCACCCTCTCGGGATGAAAAAAATCGTCTTAAATCAGCAACTTACCTGATTTAAGACGATTTTTTCTGCATGCAAGGTGCAAACAAAATGAATTTAAGCAACTGATTTTTATGATATATTACTGTCTACAATTTGCAAACAAGGATAATTATGTACACCCCTACCGTATCATTTAGATTAAAATCTGAAGTCTACTTAAAACTAGAAGCAATAGCAGCAAAGGAAGGGCAATCTCCTGGTGTCTACTTAAAGAAAAAATTGGAATCAGATACTAATAGTTTCCTTGAAGATCTTAAGTTTATGAAAGGAGATATTAGTGAGATTCTGCACTTATTGCAGTCGGATGATAAAGGATCAAAATCGGTAGAGAACACATCAAATCAGAATGATATGGTCAAGGCTTTGATGCCGATAGTGCTAGAATCGTTATTGATATTAAGGGAGGTGGCAGCACCTAATAAGGTCTCCAATTCTCAAAGATTAGTCGATAAAGCAGGAATAAAAGCATACAATAGTTTGGATTAAAAAATAAAATTTTGTATTGCCCTAGTATCAGCTGATACTAGGGCTTTTTTTGAGAAACAATTCAGTGATAAGAGGTTGATCCTTGGTGGCACAGTAATAAAAACTACTGAGATTCTAATAATCTTCCGAAGATTTTAGTTGATATGAACAATCATGGAACTGGGTAAGCTCATAAAGGTCGTCTAAGGGGGTTGGAAAAATTTTACCTAGCAACTATACCAAACGATACTTAGAACCTTATAGGGAGCTTAATAGGATGCTTTTATCCCTATTTAACTAAAGCTTTGAGCTTTCTTTTTAAATTATTTGAAATTACTGATATTGAATTCATTGCTATCTTTACTAGCCTTTTCTTTTGTCACTCTAATTATTAATAACCAAAAAGGTTTTTAATGTTTTTAAATACTTTTAAAAGCTTTTACATCCTCTGAAACGCTTTTCATAAAAGGGTTTCGCCTTCTATAAAGCAACGTTTTACGACCCATAAAGCAACGTTTTACGACCCATAAAGCAACGTTTTACGACCCATAAAGCAACGTTTTACGACCCATAAAGCAACTTATTTTTTGAGTTGTTGCTTTAATAGCATTGTTGGATTATAGTTGTTAAAAATGGGTTGGAATATGGAAATGTCTAAACAATTAGTTACTAAGGATAATTCCTTGATTGGTGCGAGTTATAGCTTAGGAGTAGTTGAACAACGCTTAATATTTTTAGCCATTATCGAGGCAAGGGAACAAAAAACATTAATAGAAGCAGGTGGATTATTGCGAATTTATGCGCAAAGCTACGCTAAACAATTTAATGTGGAAAAGCATACATCGTATGAAGCTATGAAAAGGGCAGTAGAAGGATTGTATGAGGCAGGTTTTGCTTATAGTAAGGTGGATGAACGTTCGGGAAAGATAGGTAATTATAAAAGCCGTTGGGTGGATAAGATCGGCTATATTGACGACTTAGGCTGTGTCGAATTAGTATTTGCAAGTGATGTAATTCCTTTGATTACCAGGCTTGAAGCACGTTACACAGAATATGAGTTGAAGCAGGTCGTAGGATTGCAGAGTGAGTACGCAATAAGGCTGTATGAGTTGATAATTCAATGGAGGTCAGTAGGTACAACCAGTCAGATATCGCTTGTAGAATTGCGCGAAAAGCTAGGATTGGTGGACGAATACCAACGGATAGAAGCCTTCAAAAGACGGGTTTTAGATCTGGCGATAACTCAAATAAATGAACATACTGATATTACTTCTGAATATGAACAACACAAACAAGGCCGCGTCATTACAGGATTTACATTCAAGTTTAAAGTGAAAAAAAATAAAGAAAAAACTGGTACTAAAATTTCTAATAATGAAAATAGGACTACTATTGAAGGACTTAACGATAAGCAACTAGGACGTATTGCTCGTAACCCTAGCTTTATGGCAGATTACAATCATTTAGTAAGCTCTACCAGTCCAGCAGGTCAAGATCCCAAAGCGTGGGAATTTGAGATGATTAATCGCCTCAAAAAAGATGCTTCACAGTTTAAGAAACGTCCAGTTAGAGAATATCTTGAATACTAGAGTTTAATAGGCGGATCTAAAACTTGACTCAGAGTAATGTTTTGTAGTAACCTAACAACTCAGAATAGACGATCCGTCTAGATGCGTTTTAGAAGATATCATTTATTAATTGAACCTTGTAACTGGCTGATTTTAGCCGCTATTTTTATAGCTGCAACACCCGAAGACCTCGACCTCTGTACTACCTCGTTTGGCCTTACGCAACTTGTCATTCGTTTAGTATTTCGACTGAGGCTTCGCCACAGTATAAGGCTTGTGGCGTTCTAATGTTATTTCTCTCGGGTTCGATTGTGTTGTCGACTGGTACAATCCGTGCCGTCAGAAAGCGTCGTAAATAATATGAATGATATAAAACTTTTAGAACAGTTGCGGGCTCAGCTTGCTGAGATCCAAACAACTACGCATGATACATTAGAACCCAGTGTTACTCGTAAAATTGAAGAAGCAATAGAGAATCTTGATTTAGTAATAGAGAACTCAGCTTCCAAAGAAGCAGACTATAAGGCCATAGGTTTAAAAACGCTCGGTGATTTACTTATTTACTTCCCCAGTATTATTGAGCTTATTCAGCTTTTTAGAAAGTTTCTAGAGTAGTACAGCAAGCCTTACCACTCTTATAAGGTTGAAAATATGAAAATCGGCAGTGTTATAAAAAAATGTCGAAAATTGAGAAATATGACGCAGTTACAAGTAAGTGCTTTAGCAGATGTTTCTGAATCATACTTATCATTAATAGAGAAAGACAAACGCCAACCAACCCTATCCAATCTAGAGTCAATTGCTGATGCTTTACAGATACCAGTAAGTATCCTCGTATTTTTAGCGGCTAAGCAAGAATCCATCTCGGAAATTACAGACACGCAAATTGAATCTCTAACCAAAACAATTTATTCGATGATTGAAGCTTAAACAATGGGCTTTCACCCTCGACCGCAGGTTACACCAATTGCAAATATTAGTTCACTTGCTAAGCTATTAGAAGTTACAGTGGAAGATCTAGAATATATTCTGGCTAATAAAGATAGATATTGGTGTCCAGGGAAAAAAATAACCAAGCCTAATGGTGAAGTCCGACATACCCATAATGCAAAACCTAGACTAAAAGCCATTCATCAAAGAATCCTAGATAAGTTACTTAAAAAAGTTTTTTACCCCATCTATATGCAGGGTGGAGTCGCTGATCTCTTAAACCCTCGCAGTTGTAGGACTCATGCTGCTTTCCATTGCAACAAATCTATTGTCATATCAGAAGATATAAAGAGCTTTTTTCCTAACTGTGACTACAAAAATATTCGTAGTATGGTAATCCCCCCAATAAATAAGAACACTTAGAAATAGAGATTAACTGCTAAAATATACCAGCAGGAGAATCCTATGAAAAAGACACGCTTTACTGATAATCAAATCGTTAATATCCTTAAACAAGCAGAACAAGGCGTACCTATCGCTGATTTATGCCGTGAGTATAATGTCGGCCAAAGCACGTTCTATAACTGGCGCTCTAAATATGGTGGCATGGATGCTGCGCTTATCACTCGTCTCAAAGAGCTTGAAGTTGAGAATGCTCGCTTAAAAAAGATGTATGCCGATGAATGTCTCAAATCCGACATATTACAGGATGCCATGTCAAAAAAGTGGTAGCGCCACTCAGGCGCAAAGAGATGGCTTGTCACTACATTAAAGAGCATGGCATCAGTATCCGCAGAGCTTGCTTGATCTTTAACATTAGCGTCACCTGTTATTATCACAAGTCGGTAGCAACGGATGAGAATAAGCAGATAGCGGACTTGCTCATAGATCTGACCGAGCAGAACAAGAACTGGGGCTTTGGATTGTGTTTTTTAAGCCTGCGTAACGTGCTGGGACTGCCATACAATCATAAACGGGTGTATCGCATCTACTGTGAGCTTGAGTTGAACCTTAGAATCAAACCTCGCCGCCGCATGAAGCGCGCCAAACCTGTGCCACTTGCTGTACCTGATAAGATAAACCAAAGCTGGAGCATGGACTTCATGCATGATGCTTTAACTGATGGACGAGGGTTTAGACTGTTTAACGTCATTGATGATTATAACCGTGAAGCCTTAACCGTTGAGATTGACTTCTCATTACCCGCTCAAAGAGTCATACGCAGTTTAAATCAGCTGATTGAATGTCGAGGTAAACCGGTCCAGGTAAGATGTGATAATGGACCTGAGTACATCAGCAACGCGCTCAAAGACTGGGCTTTAGATCAAGGTATTACGATAAGCTATATTGAGCCTGGCAATCCACAGCAGAATGCTTATGTTGAGCGCTATAATAGAACAATGCGTTATGATTGGTTAAATCAGGAATTATTTACAGATTTAGACCAAGTCCGTCAGCAAGCTGAGGCTTGGTTATATCACTACAACCACGAGCGCCCGAATATGGGCAATGGCGGTTTTACGCCAATGCAGAAACTAAACCACGCAGCTTAATTCTATTTGATAAGTGTCTTATGGTTGGGATGATTACCATAATTTTGATAATTGAATGATTATCATTTACAATAATCTGTAAAAAACTACCTGCAAATACAGTTTATTCTCCAATAAAAATATTCGCAGTTCGCTAAATAACTGGCTGCTACTTTTTAACTATCGAGCTACTTTCTTATGAACAATGTGCAACCTTCACCAAATTCATCGAATTTACAAAAAAAAGTAATGCTCAACCAAATTCATCATAACCGCATAATACGAATATTATTTATGGCGCTAGGCGGTTTTTTCTTCTTCATAGGCTTAGTCGGTATTATTCTTCCAGTATTACCTACCACCCCTTTCATTTTACTAACGGCAGCATGCTGGGCTAAAGGGTCTGATAAATTCAATCAGTGGCTTCTCAAACATAAAGTGTTCGGTGAAATGGTAAAGAACTGGCAGCAGCATCGAGCTATTCCTCGTAAGGCAAAATATTTGGCTTGGTCAATGATGGCTATGTCATGCGGTATGTTGTTTTACCGATTTTCTGATAGTTTGCAGTGGCTTGCTTGGGTTACATGCGCAATATGCATCACTGTTACTTTGTGGATGTCTCGACTGCCGGACGCTTAATTTTTCCTACTATTGCAAGACGTTTTCCTGACTCCTTGCTAAGCCTTTGCGAAAAGTAAAATACTCTAAGATCATATATTTTCCTATTTGTTAATGATTATCGTTTACAATGTAACTATATTGTTTTATTATATGAAGAAACTATCAGCAATGTTATTAACAATTAATATTATTTCCTTTGACGACGAGGCTGATGTGAAGAAAATTGTGCTTATTTTTACTATAGGAAATTTGGAATGCACGAGGATTCAACTTATAAGAAGTCGATATATATACCTAGTCTTAAAGGTAAGTCTAAAACCCTATTAAGTATTCTTGTTGGAACTTTGATGTATCAATCAGCCATTGCGGATACTCAGCACCAAGAAGAAAACTTACCGATGTTACATATGGACACGATAACTGTTTATGCTAATAAGCAGCCCCCTATAAATGTAGGGGACGACCTTAAAACGGCCAAGACGATATCAGACAACCTAATTGACAGTGATAAAGATTTAGTCCGTTATAACCCTGATATAAGTGTGGCAGATGCAGGAAGATATGGTAGCAATGGCTACGCCATCAGAGGGGTAGATGGCAATAGGGTAGCTTTAAACTTAGATGGCGTTAGCTTGCCAGATAAGCAAGTCAATGAAATATTTTCAGCTTATGGATATATGTTTGAGGGTCGATTTTCACCCGATGTAGAGCTTCTGTCAGAGGTGGAGTTTGAAGTCGGGGCGGACTCTTTTAATTCTGGTAGTGGTGCAATGGGAGGGTCTGTTAGTTTCAAGACCAAAGACCCAGAAGATTTAATAAGACCTGATCGTCAACTTGGTGGTTATATCAAAACAGGTTATAGCAATAGCAATGAAGAATTTAGTAACGCTTTTGGTTTAGCAGGGAAAAACGATAAGGTTGAGGCAATAATTAATTATGTGCATCGTGAAGGACATGAAACAAAAAATCACCGAATGTTAGATTTCGATAAAAACAAACTAGATCCTGCCTATGATTTTATCAATGATCCAGACTATAAATATCCCTCTACAGGATACAGATCTAATACAGCAGCAATATTACCTGACCCATTAAGTTATACAACAGAGGCAACGTTAGCAAAGTTATACCTCCATTTGAATGAAGAAAACCGATTAGGTTTTCATGCCACTAAACAAAAAACGGATAGAGTATCCAATAACTTTACCAGAAAGACTTTTGCTTCAAGAATTGGTAAGGATACTGCAGAATTAGAAAGTTATGGCATCAGTCATAGATACCTACCTATTACTAGTGAGTTCATAGATGAGGTCAATACCACTTTAACTCAGCAAAAAATTACAGGAGTAGCTAATACAGAAACTTATAGCCAAGTATGGGGATCTGACTCTTATAGGGTAGATGGAGTGAAGCATCGGCCTCAAGAGGACAAAACCATACAACTAAGTATAGAGGCAACAAGCTTACCGTTAGAAACTGAGAAGCTAGGCTCTCATACTTTGTCAGTTAATACAAAATATGCAAAGACGGACCATAGATTGACCTTAGAAGAAACTTATATTCCTTCTTCAGGCAACCCCAGTTCTTGGTACGATTTTATTGGGCCCTCAGTGAAGCAAGATATCTTCAATGTGGCCATTCAAGACAAAATAAATTTAACGGAAAAGCTCGATACGACGATTGGGCTTCGGTATGACAATTACAACTACAAACCTTATATGGATGAAATCAATAAAAAAGGCGTCGAGAAGGCGAGTAAATATTATCCGGTACGTATTGATTATGAGAATGGCGAGTTTGATCACAATAAGAAAATGGACAATATAGGTGGAATGTTTTCCATAAACTACAAACTTAGCCCATATTTACAGACCCAGTATCAGCTATCTACAGGATTCATGGCACCCGCTACCAGCCAAATGTATTCAGCATTTGAGATGATGGGAAACAGTTTGACGCCCAATGTTCATCTTAAGCCTGAGAAATCTATTAATCATGAGCTAAGCTTGTCTGGCCAGTTTCAAGATTTAAGTTTTACAGCTATAGGTTTCTATACTAAATATAGGGACTTTATCAGTTTGTTGAATTCTCAAGAGGAACAACAACGATGCTATGAAGATTATTCGACCGGCCAACCGGTTTGTTCACCCCATTCTATAAATATACTCAGCGCCCAAAATATTGGTGACGCAGAGACTTATGGATTGCGTTTAGGAGGCGTATGGGATGTTGGACAGCTTGCTGACCTAGAAGGAGATATTCGAGTACTTGCTAATTTAAATTATGCCAAAGATAAAACTGATAAAGGAACTAACTTACTTGCGACTCAGCCTTTGAATGTCACATTCGGGTTAGGTTATGAAGCCCCTAAAAAGGATTGGCAACTGTCTGCGAATCTAAGGTATTTGGGCAGAAAACATGCTGATGACGCAAAAGTAGCTACCTTAGAATCAAATGGTTATAACATACCTTATGAAAATGTCATTGCTCCTTATAAGCACATTGATAAGTCTAAATCGGCTTATGTATATGATGTTTATGGCAGTAAAAGACTAGGTTCTAATTTAAAACTATCAGCAGGGGTATTTAATTTATTTGATGCTAAATATGTTCCGTGGGATAACTTGCGTTCGTTAGCAGAATTAAACGTCAACTCTATGGTAGATAAAAAAGGGGTTGGCATTGAAAGATTTACAGCACCAGGAAGAAATTACAAAGTAGGGTTAACCTACGAATTTTAGCCCATATGTCTTGGATAAAATACATAAAAAACTATCAATAAAAACCCAAAAATATTTTGGCGTGCGCTCAATCTAAAAAAAGCTAACTAAATAGGATGAAATGGGAGAGCGCCCCTTAAATTAATAAATATAGGAAACAGTGATGAACTTACCTCTTAGTGAAGCATTAAAAAAGCACTCCCGCCAAACACATGATAGTGTTGACATGCTCGTTTTATCTATGGAACCATTTGCCTCTATAGAAAATTACAGTAAATTTTTACAAGCACAAAATGCTTTTCACGAAGTTTTGAAACCTATCTATGAGAATCCCAGCTTAAACCTTAAGATTAAGGGACTTAATAGTCTATCACGCTTAGAACAAGTAGCCATGGACATGCAAGACCTTCACGTTAAGACTATGTTAGTCGATGAGGCTATACCTAGTCCAAGTGAGTTTGAATCTATTGGTTGGCTTTATTGCTCTGAAGGTTCAAATTTAGGCGCCGCAATTTTATATAAAGAAGCTCAAAAAATTGAACTTACAAGTAATCATGGTGCAAAACACCTATCTGCACATAAAGATGGCAGAATGGTGCATTGGCGTAAATTTAAAGAGCAATTAGATGGCTTAGAATTGACACTAACACAACGCCAACAAGCATTAAAAGGAGCTGAAGATGCCTTTGCATTTTTTAAAAGGGTCATTCGACAAGTAAATTATGCTGAAGAAACGGTGTAACGGTCATATTGAATGGTTGCTGACATACATGGTCATCAATGTAATTCGAACGCGCCTTAAAGCAGACGTTCGGTTTTTTAATGCCATATTGAGTAATCACTGAGCTATGCTGAGGAAACCGTATAAATAAACTTAGTAAACTAACGACTCGATGAGGAGTTTGCCATGACTAAGAAAAAGCAAAGCTATAGTACGGAAGTTAAAGTATAGGTCAATCCTGGGGCGGTGTATAGACAATATCGCCTTGACTGTTTTTGAGCGTCGGGGAGTTTCCTAAAAACTGTGTAACTGCTTATAATCCATTAACCGGAGAATAAGCAATGACTACTCAATCTGACATTAAAAAACTGGCCGAGCAAATGGCTGGTAGCATGAACAGCTTCGATGACATCAAAGATTTTCAAAAGCAGCTCATGCAATCCTTTATTGATACTGCCTTAGAAGCTGAGATGGAAGACCATCTCGGCTACCCTAAGCATGAAAAGGCGGATAAACCTAATAAGCGTAACGGGCACACTAAAAAGACTGTCCGAAGTGACACAGGCGATCTTGAAATCTCTACCCCAAGAGACCGTCATGGTGACTTTGAACCTACACTCGTGCGCAAGCATCAAACCCGTATTAGTGGCCTTGATGACAAGATCATCTTCCTTTACGCCAAGGGTCAAACCACCACCGAGATTGTAGAGAGCATTAAAGAGCTCTACGATGTCGACATCTCAAGCTCTCTTGTCTCAAGAGTCACCGATAACATATTAGAGGACATCACCGCTTGGCAGAACAGGCCATTGAATAGTGTTTATCCTATCGTCTATTTGGACTGCATCGTCGTGAAGATACGTCAAGACAAGCAGATCATCAACAAGGCTATCTATCTGGCGCTAGGTGTTGCTCTTAACGGTAAAAAAGAGCTGCTTGGTATGTGGCTCTCAGAGAATGAAGGCGCTAAGTTCTGGCTAGGTGTTCTTAC
>NZ_JBQSVP010000042.1:0-24680 GCF_052376345.1 Psychrobacter sp. AOP5-GZ1-6
ATAACAAATAAGGATAACAATGAATATTTTAATGGTACTAACCTCACACGACCGTCTAGGCGATACTGGTAAAAAAACAGGGTTTTGGCTAGAAGAATTTGCCGCGCCTTACTACGCATTTATCGATGCAGGTGCTAACGTCACATTAGCGTCACCTGCTGGTGGCCAGCCGCCGCTCGACCCTAGTAGCGATACTGAAGATGCACAAACCAAAGATACCACACGTTTTAAGGGTGATACTAAAGCTCAAGAACATCTGGCCAGCACCAAAAAGCTTGCGGACGTAAAAGCAGAGGATTTTGACTCGGTATTTTATCCTGGTGGTCATGGCCCATTATGGGATTTGGCAGTAGATGAAAACTCTATCAATTTGATTGAGGCTTTTGTCAAGCAAGATAAGCCTGTTGCCTTTGTTTGTCATGCACCAGGTGCGCTTAAAAATGTCAAAGTCGACGGCGAATATTTGGTCAAAGACAAAAAAGTCACCGGCTTTACCAACTCAGAAGAAGACGCGGTCGGCCTAACAGATATCGTACCTTTCTTAGTAGAAGATGAACTCAAAGCCAATGGTGGTCATTACGAAAAAGCAGATGATTGGGCCTCATTTGTGGTAGAAGACGGTTTGTTAATCACTGGACAAAACCCAGCCTCATCTGAAGAAGCTGCGAAACACCTGATCGCTAAGATAAAGGGATAACACTATGATTCGCTTGCACCATTTAAATCAGTCGCGCTCGCTGCGTATTTTATGGCTACTAGAAGAGCTGGGCGAGCCTTATGAAATCATAAGCCATCAACGTGACGCTCATACACATCTAGCACCAGACAGCCTAAAAGCGGTGCATCCGCTGGGTAAGTCACCAGTGATCGAAATGGATGGGCAAATATACTCAGAATCAGGTGCTATTACTGAGCTATTAATTGAACGCTTTGCACCAGATCGCTTGCGTCCTGCTACTGACAGTAAAGATTACGGTCATTACTTGCAGTGGATTGACTTTGCTGAGAGCTCGCTCATGTTGCCATTGATGCTTGAACTGTTTAGCAAAAAAGCAGGTGTCGATAACAATGAATTTTTAAATGGTTATATAGCCATAGAAAAAACCAGACTGTTCAAATATTTAGACGCATCACTTGAAGGTAAGTCGTTTATTGTAGGTGATACGCTTAGCGGTGCTGACTTTATGCTGTCGTTTGATATGATTATTCTTGCACAGCGTCAGAAGCTAGAAGACTATCCACATATCAGACAATATGCTGAAAGCTTGGCCAGCCTTGACAGCTATCAGCGTGCGATGCGCCTTGAAGCTGAGCATGACAGTTCAAAATAGCCTTAAAATGATATAATCTGTAGCGTTTTATAGACAGACTGATAGAATAGCCCAAGTCTACCTTGGGCTATTTTTGTTATTGGCTTTTGCAAACTACAGTCATTCCACTATGAAAGTATGACAGCGTCTCGTTTGAAGTATTAGAGATACATCTACACTCGGCCCTTGTACGACTTTTAAATTGAATCGACTATATCATCATTAACCGCACCACCCATTTTTGATAAACCGTGTTGTTGTCTGTCACTGCAGCCAACACTCATCTAGAAAGACGGTCAACCATGAATAATGAATATCAATTCAAGCCCCACGAACAACCGATGATGGTAGGGTCGCCAGCCAATCCTGACCACCCTGTACGCCGCAAGGTTTGTTACCTGCTCATTGGTATTATTATTGGATTGACTGCCAGCTTCCAAAATGGTTTGTTGGTCACCAACTTAACTCAAATCCAAGGTGACCTTAGCTTGACACCGATGGAAGGTGGTTGGATATCGGTTGCCTACAATATGACTAATGCTTGTATCACCGTACTGTTGTATAAAATTCGTCAGCAGTTTGGCATGGCATTATTCACTAAAATCACCCTATCTTTTTTGCTACTAGCAACCAGTATGCAGTGGTTTGTGAGCAGTGGCTTGGTGACGGCTGCTGATGGTATGTGGCTTGATCCTTATTACTTAGAGCTTGTCACCCGTGGCTTGAGCGGTATGGTGGCCAGTGCCATGACCATATTAGGTTTGTTCTATTGTTTGCAAGGTATGCCAACTGTCAAACGCACTAGCGGTCTAATCTTGGGTTTTGGCTTGGTACAGTTTGGTATCCCATTATCACGAGTCATCTCGCCCTACCTCACCATCGACGGTCAGCTTGAGAGCTTATTTCTATTCCAATTTGGTTTGGCGCTGATTTGTTTTGGGCTGATCAACTTGCTAGAGCTACCGCCAGGTCATACAGAAAAAGTATTTGAAAAATTGGATTTTTTAAGCTTTGGTTTTTTTGCTAGTGGTCTGGCTGCATTGGCTGTCGTTTTGGTACAAGGCAGGATTCTATGGTGGACGACACCTTGGCTTATCTATCCACTTATTATTGCCATCGTTGGGATTAGTATCGCCCTATGGATTGAGACGCATCGCAAAAACCCGATGCTACAAGTGCGCTGGATGCGTAGCCGAAATATCATTGCCTTTATGATTACTGGTGCTGTCATGCGAATTTTGCTATCTGAGCAGAATGTTGGGGCTGCAGGACTGCTTGCCAACTTAGGCTATGGTAACGATCAGCTGGTTACGTTTTATGCGGTTATATTAACGGCCAGTGTATTGGCTTTAGTGATCAGTATTTTTAGTACCAATGCGATGGATTTGCGTCGACCCGTTATCTTCGCAGTGGCATTGATTGCCGTAGGGTCTTGGATGGACACCACGGTGTCTATTAATTCAGCACCCTATATGTTTTATCTCAGCCAGTTTTTGATTGCATTTGCCGCCGTATATTTCATGGGGCCTCTAGTTTTTGAAGGATTTTTGCGTGCTATTACCAGTGGTCCTGCCTATATTATTAGTTTTTCCGTTATTTTTAGTATTTCGCAAACGGTAGGCGGGTTGGCAGGTGCAGCCGCTATCCAAGCGTTTACCACGGTTCGTACGCAGGTACATTATGCAGATATGGTCAGCACCCTCAACTTTGGTGATCCTGAGCTGGTGGGGCAAATAGCCGCAGCACGTAGCGTTTTATCACCTCAAATTACCGACACTACCCAAGCCAATACTGCGGCTACGCTACAAGTGCTGCAAGGTGTCCAGCGCCAAGCCACTGTCTCTGCTTATGGTGATTTATTCTTTATCATGGCCATTCTATCGACTGCTGCCACTATTATCTTACTGCTCAATTACCTTTACTATCGCTACCATAAACGCAATCCATTAGCGAAAGAGCTGGCTGTAATCGCCAAAATGCGTGAGCAAAAATAAGATGTTGTTTAACATCGCTATCCATAATGTTTGGGATTGCTAGAACGCTTATTTATACCCATATCAAACTATCAATTATTTTCATCTAACTTTTTAGGAGCGCGTCATGAGCCAAGAAAACCCTAATGACTCTGACCAAAAAACTCAGACGCCAGTCAACAGCTCGTCTTCTAATAACCTGTCTGCTAATCGACTATCTACTAATACTGATGAGACAACCAGTACTCAAGACAGCGAAACCCACTCTGTGGACACGCCAGTAGAGCACAGCACCGATAACGAAGCACCTATGCCACCAACCGAGCCAATTCCCTCCTCTTCTGGGTGGAATCCTAAGAAAAAAACGTTCTTCAATATAGGGTTTTTTATTATTCTCATCGTTATCGGTGTGTTTCTTATTTTATATGCATGGAAACTCCCCCCATTCACCCCAACCGTACAGCATACCAATAATGCCTTTGTGAAAGGCCAAACCACCATCATCAGCTCACAAGTATCTGGTTACGTAACTGATGTTGCGGTACAGGACTTTGAAAATGTCACAGAAGGTGATGCACTGGTTAAAATAGATGACCGTACCTTTCAACAACAGCTCGAACAAGCACAGGCCAATATCGAGGTAGCTGTAACCAACCGCGCAAGCAACGCTCAAGATACTCAATCTAGTCAAGCACAAATAGCAGCGCGTGAAGCTGATGTACATAGCGCCAAAGTGAGTGTCAACAGTGCCCAAGAAGACATTAAACGCTATCAAGGACTTGATGCGATTGGCGCCGTGTCACAAGCGGAAGTGGCACATACAAAAGCAGAGCTGGCTAAGGCGCAAGCAGCGGTACAACAAGCAGAAGCCAACCTACAAGCCGCTAAACAAGCCAGCAAAAAAACCAGTGGTAGCCGCTCATCACTTGATGCCAATATTCAAAATGCAGAAGCAGCTAAAAAACAAGCAAAAATAAATTTGGATAACACCATGATTACTGCGCCTGAATCAGGGCAATTGAGCCAAGTCAGTGTAAAAAATGGACAGTATGTTAGTGCTGGTACACAGCTTATGTATATCGTACCGAAAGGCGTATGGATCATTGCCAATTTTAAAGAAACTCAAATCGCCAACATGACCATAGGTGAACCTGCTACTATTCGAGTGGATGCCCTTGGTGGTACTGAGTTTACGGGACGTATCAATAATATCTCGCCAGCAACTGGCAGTGAATTTAGCGCCACAGCAGCAAACCCAACCACTGGTAACTATATTAAAATAGCCCAGCGTATTCCAGTACGTATCGATTTAGATAAAGATCAACCAAATCTGGTCAATCTACGTCCTGGCATGTCCGTTTCTGTCGATGTGGATACTGATGTAAAATAATATCAATGTCATTACCTCCAATAAAAAAAACCCGCTAGTAGCTTTTGACAATAGCCACTAACGGGGGTTTATTATTGAGCCAAGTGGCTTTATAACTAAAACCTTATAGCTACAAAGTTACAGCTACAGTCTTATGGCAACAGGCGCTTGGTATTCCAGCTATCGCCATTGTCGCTAGTATATACGATGCGGTCATGCATACGGTTGGCACGACCTTGCCAAAACTCGATCTGCTCAATCGTAATCTCATACCCACCCCAAAACTCTGGCGTTGGCACATCTCCAGTATCAGAGTAATCTGATTGCAGCTGCTCAAAGGTTTGCTCCATGACATCACGATTGGCAACCTCACCACTTTGCGGCTGGCTGACCCATGCACCTACTTGGCTATCATGCGGACGCTTTTGAAAATACGCCGCAGATTTTTGAGCATCTATCTTCGCAATGCTGCCACTGATACGAACCTGACGCTCAAGCTCATGCCAAAAAAACAAAACCTCAGCATTTGGATTCTCAGCAATATCTTGCCCTTTCGCACTCTCGTAGTTGGTATAAAACACCACGCCAGTATCCGTAATCTCACGCATCAATACAATCCGCACACTGGGCTTATTGTCTGCGCCACAGGTCGCCAAGCTCATGGCATACGGCTCTTGAACTTTTTGTGCTATTGCCTCATTCATCCAGGCATGTAATAACTCAAATGGCGAGTTAGGTACTGACTGTTGATCAAGCACGCCTTTTTCATATGACAGACGCTGATCGGTAAAATCCATGCTCATGGTCATTCCTTATTTTGATATGGTTGCATTATGACACGAATGGCTATTAACCCAATACCGCTTTAATATGCTCGGCCAAGTCATTGGCCATGACATCACATTCTATCTCATCATCTGATTCTACCATCACTCGAATCATAGGCTCAGTTCCTGACTGACGAATCAATAGACGACCTCTTCCTTCTAAAGTCGCTTGTGCTTTGTCAAAAGCGGCAACCAGCTCCTCGTGCTCAAACGGGTCCTGCATTTGAGACAGGCGGACGTTGACGAGTTTTTGTGGCAGCACATCAAACCCTTCAACCAGATCGCTCAGCGCGCGACCACGTGCTTGCATCACAGCCAATACTTGCAAGCCTGCAATGATAGCATCACCAGTACGACTCTTATCTAAGCATAAAATGTGTCCAGATGGCTCACCGCCCAATATCCAACCATTGGCCTCAAGCTCATGCATCACATAGCGATCACCCACTTTTGCACGAGCAAAGGCAATATCAGCAGCGTGTAATGCCAACTCTAAGCCCATATTACTCATCAATGTACCAACCACGCCTTTGGCCTTGGTCTGACCTTGAGTAGCAAGTACATATAAAATACCATCACCATCGACGATCTCACCTGTCTCATCGACCATCACAATACGGTCACCATCACCATCTAAGGCAATACCAACATCGGCCTTATGCTCAAGAACTGCTTTCTGCAAGCTTTGAGGATGGGTAGAACCACAATCAGCATTGATATTGAGGCCGTCAGGCGTATTATGAATAGCTATCACATTAGCACCCAACTCACGCATGACTCTTGGTGCCACACTGTAGCCTGCACCATTGGCACAATCTAAGACAACAGTTAGATGGCTCAAATCATACTGATAAGGAAAGCTACCTTTACAGAATTCAATATAGCGACCTTTCGCATCGTTGATTCGATTATTTTTACCCAGTTGTGACGGATCAAGGATAGGCATAACCATAGCATCATCGCTGCTATCAATACTCATAATAACTTGTAGCTTATCATTGATTGCACTTTGCATCTCATCAGTAAGCTTTTTACCGTCACCTGAAAACAGTTTGATACCGTTGTCGTAATAAGGGTTGTGTGATGCGGAAATAACCACACCTGCATCAGCATTAAAGCTACGAGTTAAATGTGCAATGGCAGGTGTTGGTAATGGACCAAGCATATGAACATCGACACCAGAGGCGTTGAAGCCCGCCTGTAACGCGCCCTCAATCACATAACCTGACAAGCGAGTATCTTTGCCAATGACCACACTAGGTCTGCGCGCAGGATTGCTATTATTTTCTATCAGCACTTGTCCCGTCACATAGCCTAATTTCAAAATAAAGTCAGGTGTAATTGGCAACTCACCAAATTTCCCACGAATACCATCGGTACCAAAATAGCTCATTATGCACACTCCTCAAGTCAAAAAATAAAAATTCAAGCGTATATGTCAGCAATACTATTATTGTAATAATCTGTTTCTGTATTTTACAAAAAAAACAGCCAACAATAATAAATCATTGTTGGCTGTTTGTATCTCAAAGTCGCTAAAGCATTACGTCCTAGTCAATATCTTTTAAATAAACCGCAAAAATGCATTAGTCAAAATACATACTTTAGTTTACTCGATAGTTCGGTGCTTCTTTAGTGATTTGCACATCATGCACATGTGATTCTTTCATACCAGCTGAAGTTACTTTGATAAACTGTGGCTTAGTACGCATGTCTTCGATAGTTGCAGAACCTGTATAACCCATTGATGAACGTAATCCACCAACCAACTGATTAACGATACCAGCAACTGGGCCTTTATAAGGTACACGACCTTCGATACCTTCTGGCACTAGCTTCTCTACGCCATCTTTGGCATCTTGGAAGTAACGGTCTGATGAACCATTTGATCCTGACATCGCACCCAAACTACCCATACCGCGATAAGCCTTATAGTAGCGACCTTGGAACAGTTCAACTTCACCTGGGGCTTCTTCAGTACCAGCCATTAACGAGCCAACCATAATGCATGATGCACCAGCAGCGATTGCTTTTGCCATATCTCCTGAGAAACGAATACCACCATCAGCAATCAATGGAATGCTGTCTTTTAAGGCGCTAGCAACATTATCAATCGCTGAGATTTGTGGTACACCGATACCTGCGATAATACGCGTGGTACAGATAGAACCAGGACCAATACCCACTTTTACAGCATCGGCGCCTGCATCACGTAAAGCAATAGCAGCTTCACCTGTTGCGATGTTACCACCGATTACTTGTACGTGCGGATAGTTCTTTTTAATCCAAGAAACTTTATCAATCACACCTTTTGAGTGACCATGCGCCGTATCAACAACGATAACGTCAACGTCAGCAGCAATCAATGCTTCAACACGTGCTTGCGTGTCTGCGCCAGTACCAACGGCAGCACCAACACGTAGGCGACCTTGTTCGTCTTTACAGGCATTTGGATTGTTTTCAGCTTTGGCAAAATCATTAACCGTAATCAAACCACGTAGGCGGAAATTATCATCAATAACGATAACTTTTTCGATACGATGCTCATGCAGCAATCTTTTGATATTTTCGTTGCTCTCACCTTCATGTACCGTGACCAGCTGATCTTTTGGCGTCATGATTTTACTGACAGGTAGCGACAGATTGGTCTCAAAACGCCAATCACGATGCGTCACGATACCTACCACGTTATCAGTACCCTTTTCTACCACAGGCACACCTGAAATATTATTATCCTGCGTCAAACGCAGCAACTCACCAATGGTCATCTCTGGATGTACAGTGATAGGATCAACCACTGTACCCGCTTCAAATTTTTTGACACGGCGTACTTGTGTGGCCTGCTTTTCGATGTCCATGCTCTTGTGCAAAATACCCATGCCACCAAGTTGTGCCATAGTGATAGCCATTTCAGACTCAGTCACAGTATCCATCGCCGCAGAGATTAGCGGAAGATTAAGTGTGATATTTTTGGTCAAACGAGTAGACAGATCAGCAGTTTTTGGCAGAACTTCAGAATAGGCTGGTAATAATAAAACGTCATCAAAGGTTAAGGCTTCATCGACAATTCGCAACATACAGACCCCTAGTGGTGGTTATTTTGATGGGTGGGATTTTAGCAATAAACCAGCTAAATCAAACGCTAGAAAACTGCAATTAAGTGATGAATCATAAGTTTACATAAATATGGTGCAATCTTACGCTTAATCACTTACTTATCCCTTAAAAATAACGCCACATTATAACAAATAAGCAAACAAGTCGCATGTATATTTAGCAGATTATTTTACCAATATAAGCTATATATACTAAGAGTGTCGTTTATCCAAAATAATGTGGACTTAAATGTGATTACTTATGCCTCTTTATCTTTTAACACCAGACGGTCAGCTGGCAGATAAGGCTTGTGTTCGCGATATAGATAACCAAGCATCTGCTCACGTATTTCACAAGCCAGTGTCCACGCTTCTATGGGGCCTACCGCTGACACCGCGCCACGCAGTTTAATGCTATGTTCGGTCACTTCGACTACAAATATTTCAGGCTCGGTTTTTTTGTCCCACAGCTTATTATCTTTAGCCGCCGATATAAACTGCTGGCGAATGGCATCAATATCTGCACCATAATCCACAAATAAAAACACAGGACAAGTTTGATGCACCTCTGTATGTGACCAGTTTTCTACTGTGTCAGTAATCAGCTCACGCATTGGCACCACCAGACGACGTTCATCCCATGTTTTTAGTACTGCATAAGTGTAACGCAGATCTTCAACAGTACTGAAATTACCATCCATTATCACACTATCACCAATCCGTACCGGCTGCGTGACTGCTACCTGTACTCCAGCGATAATATTACCCAGTATCGGCTGTGCCGCAATACCAATAACCACGCCCGCTATACCTGCCGAGGTTAATAGTGTTTTACCAAGGCCTTCCATGTTGGTAAATTCACTCAAACCCATCCAGATACTACCTAAAATCATGACAAAGATAAAAACTCGGCGAAATATCGACACATAGGTGCGTCGGCGGCGCTCTTTATCAAAATGCTCTGCAGCCAGATTTTCGATCTGCATGTTTTGGTAACGATTGGCAAAAAAGTTAATCACACGTATGCCAAGCCACATAGTGCTAAAAACCAAGCCTATCCAGATAAGTGGCCTAGTCGATGCAGCAACAGCGTCTAAGTAAGGAAAGCCGCCAGAAACCAATGTAAAAACCAACGAAAAACTGATGGTAAAAGTCAAAGGTACCGTCAGCTTATTGACCAAATCTGCTACACCATGAATACTACCCAAATCATTGCGGTACTTCTCATCATCAATATAATGACTAATAATTTTTCCAGTACCTTTACTCAGTAACCACCCTACTCCCATCGTCAATAAGAAGAACAGTGATAATGCTAAAAACTCCCATAACGCAATACTGAATACTTTAAATTTCAACCATGCTGGTAAATAACGCTCAAACTCTGCTGGATGATATTGCTCATAAAGATTGTCGATATTACCCACTGTCTGATCAGAAAATACCCAAATAGGCGCACTATCGCCCACTCGGACTCGCTGTAGATAAATAGGAACACGGCGTTCACGATAATCGATATAACCCAACTGTATCGAACGTCTTGGAACACCCATGATACTACTGGTGCTACCCAGTGGCGGTTCGATTAAACCATCTGGGCGATCTGGCAGATCATCAAAGACATAGAGCTCTCTCTGATAATAAAAAATCCAAGCGCTGCGACAATTCAATCGCGTGATTGCGCTGAATCTTTTGGTCAATCAGATTCATATTAAGCGCGTAAGCAGCTAAGTCGTATTGATGCTTCATGACCGCTGACTGAAAGAACTCTAAAGTCGCTAAAGGAGTCGTTAAATTTGCTGGCTCAGACAATGTTGGTAAGCTAGCATTGAGCGTATCTAATAAATAATAGTTTTCATTATACTCACCTGTCAGTCCCGAATCCCCTTGCACTTGTCCAGATTGCTCTACAACACTACGCTCAGTGGGATCAAGCACCTCTCCTACCACACCAGACAGACCAACTCTTTCATTTTTTATATTACTGATTTGTTCATCTGTATACTCAGTCAAACTATCAGGTGTGTCTGCTGACTGTGAGCGTTCTTGTTCACTTATACGTTGCTCATTGTTATCATCTGCCGCATAAGTAGGCATACAAGCCGCACTCATTACTATCATAAAAACAGCGAATAATAATGGTAGCGTTTTACGTTCCGGACCAACATCATTATTAATCTTGCTGGTTTTGATAATATCCATATTTTAGCGACCACTCATTGATGTGAGATTTTTATACAAAGCTTATTCTCACCATAAACTCTATATCTGATAGTTTCATACTTAATTTAGTCTACAAAAAAAGCCAGCTCAAAGCTGACTTAGTTTATGAACATCTGTATGAGTTTTCTGTAACAGACTTTTTAAGCGCGGCGCCATGTCGTGCCAGCACGGCTGTCCTCGAGCTCAATACCTGCTTCCTTCAATTGCTCACGTATCTCATCAGCACGCGCAAAGTTTTTGTTGGTTTTGGCATCTGCGCGCTCAATGATTAAATCATCGATGACCGCGTCCGTTAAGCCATCATCAGTCTGATCACCAACCACGGCTTGCAAAAACTCTTGAACAGGCTGCTGTAAAATATTGAGTACCTGTGCCAATGCTTTTAACTGCTGTGCCAAATGCCATGCAACATCAACCTCTTCTGCTTTTATGGCTTTATTAATATCACGTGCCAGCCCAAATAGTACACTGATAGCCGTTGAACTATTAAAATCATCGTTCATGGCTTTAATAAAGTCTTGCCCAGCACTGCTGTTATAAACCTCATTGATCAACTCATCCGTAACAACCAATGTTTGCCCTTTTTGCTGCTCAGCCAGTTTCAAGGCATTGTATAACCTGCTTAGGCTATTATGAGCTTCATCTAATGCGTTATCGGAGAAGTTCACTTGGCTTCGGTAATGGCTTGATAATAAGAAAAATCGCAGCGTTTCTGGCAAATACTTGGCCATGACATCACGAATGGTAAAGAAGTTATTTAATGACTTAGACATCTTTTCGCCATCGACATTGATAAAGCCAACATGCATCCAGTTACGTGCATACTCACAACCCGTCGCCGCTTCAGATTGGGCAATCTCATTTTCGTGATGTGGAAACTGTAGATCATGACCACCGCCATGAATATCAAAGGTATCACCCAAGCATTTAGTCGACATCGCTGAGCATTCAATATGCCAGCCTGGACGCCCTTGTCCCCATGGAGATGCCCACTGAGGCTCCTCAGGCTTGGCTGCTTTCCATAGTACAAAGTCAAATGGATTGCGCTTATCATTTTCAACATCAACTCGCGAACCTGCCTGCATATCATCCAGATTGCGCTTAGACAACTTGCCGTAGTCCGCAAAACTATCAACGGCGTAATATACATCACCATTGTCTCCTGCGTACGCATAGTCTCCTTCGACCAACGTCCCGATCATTTGTTGCATCTCATCGATATAGTCAGTTGCCCGTGGCTCAGCATTAGGTGATAAGCAACCAAGTGCAGAAAAGTCTTCATGCATGGCTTTAATAAAACGCTGCGTCAGTGTACTAATCTCTTCGCCATTCTCAGCTGCACGAGCGATAATTTTGTCATCAATATCGGTAATATTACGCACATAATTAACATCATAGCCCAATTGTGTTAGCCAGCGTACAGCTATATCAAAGCCGATCATCATCCGCGCATGACCAATGTGACAATAATCATAAACGGTCATGCCGCACACATAGATGCCTACTTGCCCTGCTTTGAGTGGTACGAATTGGCGTTTTCCGCCAGTCAGTGAGTCATAAATCGCAAGCTGAGACATCGCATCTGCAAGAGGTGTGGTCATGATTAAAAAGCCTTTTTATATAAATAAAGTAGATTAAATACAAGTTAAAATATTGGCCATGTTTTATCAGCCAGTAACTCTGATTCATCCTTGCCCTCAATATAAGGAACAACAATAAAACGACTGTTATATAAAACTTGACCCATTATCTTAGCGAAAACAGTCGTAAAATACTACAATGAGCACGCAACTAACACCACTCAATCAAAAAAATAGTTAAGGACTTAGATATGGGTAATCGCTTAAGTAAGATATATACGCGTACTGGAGATGATGGTAGCACTGGTATGGCAGATGGCAGTCGAGTCAGTAAAGCTGACAATCTATTTAATGTCATGGGCGATATTGATGAACTCAACTCACATATCGGTCTAGTACGTGCTCAATTGCAACGCAATAAAGGCCAATCTATCGCCAAGGAGTTCTCTGAAGGCTTAGTCATTATTCAGCACCTACTGTTCAATATCGGTGGTGAACTGGCTATGCCAGAATATGAAGGGGTTAATGCCACTCATATTGAATGGTTGGAGCAACAAATTGATACAATGAATACCACCTTGCCACCGCTCAAGGATTTTATCCTACCAACAGGATCTGTTTTAGTGAGCCAGTTACATGTAGCTCGTAGTGTCTGTCGCCGTGCTGAACGCCAAGCGGTATTGTTAAGACAGCAACGTCCAACAGCCATGCGTAGTACAGCAGTAAGCTTTATCAATCGTTTATCTGACTGGTTATTCGTCGCTGCACGTTTCTGTACTGACCCTAAACAAGTCTTTGAAGTACTTTGGGACAGTCAAGTGTTAAAGGATTTTGATGCTAAGAAATAGCGATACGTGACTATTGAGACATAAAGAAGAGCCCGCAACTTGACGTTGCGGGCTCTTCTAATACTTATCATTTAGCAACTGCATCACTCTTACGAGTTAGTAAGTAGCATTTTCGTCTTGAGTAATAACCATATCAATACTCTCATCTTCAGGTACTTCTTTTAGTACTTCTGGTTCGCTGACTGCTGTATTGTTATCTGTAGGATTGCTTGGGTTATTAATCGTTGGCGGTGTTGCAGGTTCAGTAGGACGAATTGGCTCAATTGGCTCAATCGGTGTGACTTCTCTAGGCTCGCGAATCGGTGCAGGTTGAGTATCATTGTTTTGTGCGGCTTCTCTTTGAGCATTCTGACTGTTCATCGCTGACTGCAATACAGAACCTGCCATCACATCAGAAACGACAGCTACCAGTGCCGGCTCTCCAGCAATACGCGTACGTACTTGACCGTTTTGAGTGCCAACAACATAGGTAAAAGAATCATCCACGAGCATATTATTATTGATACGAATATTGTTTTCCGCTAAACGTGATTGTAGACTTGGTTGATTATTGGCCGCTTGGACTTGGCTGGCTTGATACAAGTCTGCACTTGGCAACGTCATACTCACACTTGCTTGGCAAGTCGTCAGACCATTGCTATTGGCTTCTTGTAAAACTGCGGCATTCTGTACATCAATCACGATACCGTCGATTTTATCAGTAATGGCACCACTGGCAAGATTAATCTCCGCATCGTTGGCATAGTTAGTAGCCAAAGCTTGCGCTTGCTGAGTGAGTGTGTTTTTTAGCGTCGCTTTGAGACGATCTTGTACCATTGGGTCATCACAACTAACGGCCGTTGCCGCAGCATTTTCAATAGCATCCGAATCCTGCTCTGTCAGCTCTGCTGTCTCCGTGGTGTCTTCTTTATCTGAGCGATCACAGCCTGCAAGCACCAAACTACATGCCATACCAATTCCAGCAATCTTCTGCCACTTACTCAAACCCTTATTTGCTACGCTCATATTCATTTTGCTCCCAATTTACTAATTCGTACCGCCACTGACGGACAGTGATTGATGTCCAAACCGCAACCCTAGCTGCCATAGGTTTGAAAAACCGACTATTATACGGTGTTTGTATTGAATGGTCATTAGTGTAGCCTATGGACACATAAATAACGCCCCCTTTAATGGGTAAAACCTACACTTAGTTGCAAAAACATAACAAATACGTACTTCGACGCTCAATGTAAACCTACTTTCAAAGTATTATCGTTACACTTCATAATAAAAAAATTCATATCAACACTCTATTCTATTTAACAAATTTTATTAGACGCTACTCATATGACGCTATATGATTACTCATACAAATAGCCGAAATGATAACAATGATAAATTTTAAAAACACACGATTACTTGGTCATCGTGGTGCCCGTGGTGAGGTATTAGAAAACACATTGATAGGATTTGAGCATGCTCACCGTCTCAATGCTCATGGTTTAACAGGCATTGAGTTTGACGTACAGCTTAGTGCTGATGGCCACTTAGTTGTATTCCATGATGATGATTTAGCACGCATGTGTCGTCAACAATCACGTATTGACCAGTTGAGTCTTGCAGAGATTAGACGATACCGACAGCTTGAACATCAAATCATCTCTTTGACCCGTATGGCCCCTTTGCTAAATGGTTTTACTCATATTGAACTCGAAATTAAGACGCATAGCCGTACCAACTACGCCAAACTAATGAAAGCACTGATCCAGCATTTAATCTACAGCCCTCTTGCCAACTTACCTATTGCGTTAACTAGTTTTGATATGGAATTACATGCGCGGTTGCAACGCAGCAAGCCACTTATGCACATTCCGCGTGGTTTGTTGATTGACACACCTAAAGCCTTGATCGCTGCGACCAATACAGCACTACAGCTTGGCTGTGGTCAATTGGGTATATACCATCCTCTTATCAACCAAGCCGTTATTGAGCATAGCCACCGCTACGGTTTACCAGTCAGTGCTTGGACCGTCAATAACACCGATACGATTGCACAACTGGTTCAATGGCACACCGATGTAATCATTACCGATTTCCCAAGCCATTTATTACTAAATTCGTAAATCTATTTTTCATTTCAGCTACCTCAAAAAATTCATATATTTTGATATAGTGCTTACACTTATCCTTAATGCCTGATAAATCACAGGTTATTTACGTCAATACATCCCATAATCAATACAAGTTGTTGTTATTTAGCAATATTTTTATAGTGCATGAGTGTTCACTTTATGAAAATTTTAGGGTATTATAGAGACTTAAATGAATACCGTTAGGGATATTATATGATCGCAAAAAAAGCACTTGGCTTACCGCTGAAAGGCTTACGTTTCGCTATCAAATCTGGTGATACGCTTGTAAAAGCAGCCAGCACTCAAGCCTCACGTTTTAAGACACGTTTTGATACAAGTAATTCGATCGATAATCTGCCAGTTGCTAAACGCAACTATGCTGATAAGACCGTAAAAATTGATACCTCTGAAAAAGGTGAGATCGATATACGGGAGTTTGAGTTTACCAAAGCGCCGATCAATTGGATCCCTGCGGCTATATTAGTAGCCACGCCAATTGCTGCTGCCGTTATCACACCGTGGTATTTATTGACTCATCAAGTTAGCGCGCCGGTTTGGGGTGTATTTGGTGCCTTTATGGTATGGACAGGTATTAGTATTACTGCTGGTTACCATCGTCTACTGTCACATCGTGCATATAAAGCGCATCCGATTGTCAAAAACTTCTTATTGCTTGGCTCAACCCTAGCCGTACAAGGCTCAGCGTTTGACTGGGTTTCTGGTCACCGTAGCCATCATCGTCATGTAGATGATCGTTTAGATGACCCATATTCAGCAAAACGTGGTTTTTGGTTTAGCCATATTGGTTGGATGCTGCGCAATTATCCTAGTGGTAAGTTTGATTACAAAAATATTCCTGATTTGACCAGAGATAAAACGTTACAAATTCAGCATAAATACTATGGCTTATGGGTAGTTGCCTTAAACGTCGGTATGGTCGCTGGTATTGGTTGGTTATTAGGTGATGTTTGGGGTACTTTACTGATTGCTGGTTTGCTACGCCTGGTACTAACCCATCACTTTACCTTCTTCATCAACTCGTTATGCCACATGTTTGGTACACGTCCTTATACCGATACCAATACTGCCCGTGATAACTTTTTCTTAGCTATCTTCACATGGGGTGAGGGTTATCATAACTATCATCACTTCTTCCAATACGACTATCGTAATGGTGTTAAATGGTGGCAATATGACCCTACCAAATGGTTGATTGCAGGCTTATCTAAAATTGGTTTAACCAGTGAGCTACGTACTGTAGATGACACTACTATCAAGCATGCTGAAGTGCAAATGCAGTTTAAAACCGCTCAACAGCAGATTGATACAGCGACAGCAAGCGGTATTGATATTCCTCATGCAATGAAGAATTTTCAAGATCGCATCAAGTTTGAATATGAGGCTTTTACGAAAACAGTAGAAGAATGGCAAGCGCTAAAAACCAAAACTATTGAACTGAAGAAAACAGAGTTTGCTGATCGTTTACATGAAGTTGATGATAAGCTAAAGCACGATTACGCCAAAGTTGAGCAAAAAATACTTGAGCATAACAGCAATCTAAAAACAGCATTTCGTGCGATTGGAACAAACAAAACAACCGCTTAGTCGCTGACTTCTCATTATTGTAAAGCTTCTCCTTCCCTCTATCCGTCATGGATGGAGGGTTTTTTATTGAATCTTAGATTAACACATGAAGTGCAATATCAAAGAGCAGGTGAAAAAGAGGCCTAGATGCGCTAGCATCAAAGCTACTATCCACCGCCAAAGTGAGATTGCAACCATGAGCTATACACATCTAAGCCTAGAGGAACGATATCAGATTTATGCCCTTAGAGGGGCACAACATAGTATTAAATTTATAGCAGGGGCATTAGGCAGAAGTCCCAGCACCATATCAAGAGAGCTTAGACGCAATAAAAGCCTACGAGGCTACCGAGCAAAGCATGCAGACAACACCGCTAAAGCGAGGCGAGCAAATAATGCCTTCACCATCATTTTAAACGTCTGGGACTGGGTCGTGACTAAGCTTAAACTGCAGTGGAGTCCTGAGCAAATAGCAGGCGTTCATAGTGGAGTCAGTCACATGAGTATCTATCGTTACTTATGGACGGATAAGAGGCAAGGCGGCACGCTATGGCAATATTTAAGACGCAAAGCCAAACCCTATCGTCAAAGGCTTACCACTGAGACTCGTGGGCGTATTAATGACAGGGTCTCAATTCATGAGCGCCCTCATGTAGTAAAAGAGCGATCCCGCATCGGTGATTGGGAAGCGGACACCATCATTGGTAAAAACCACAAACAAGCTATCGTGACAGTGGTAGAGCGAAAGACAGGTTTGGTTAAGATGAAGCGAGTGACTAAAAAGAGTGCTCATCTGGTCGCGGATGCGATGGTGGTTATGCTAACTCCTGTGAGACTGCACGTTAAGACGATTACGTCCGATAATGGCAAGGAGTTTGCGGATCATAAAGCCATTAAGCAAAGACTCTATAGTGGGTTTTACTTTGCTGATGCTTATGCCTCATGGCAACGAGGAACAAACGAAAATACCAATGGCTTGATTAGAGAGTACTTACCTAAAGGATGTGACTTTAGACAAGTATCTGATGATGAGGTTCAAAACATTGAAGACAGGTTAAACAACAGACCAAGAAAACGATTGGGGTTTAAAACGCCAAACCAGGTGTTTTATTCCATTACTTAGCGTTGCACTTGGTGTGTTAATCTAAGAATATAATAAATAGACAGCAAGATAGATAAAGCTAAACGCTGTCTTGTGGTGGCTATGTTATAGTGGTCCCATCATTTTGATGTTTTAATAGGAACGGCTTGTATGCGTTATCAAAATACCTATGTCAAACTAGACACACGCCTCTATCATGAGCAACCACCCACGCCATTAGACAACCCACGTGCTGGTCATTTCAACACCCAAGTTGCAGAGCAGTTGGGCTGGACAGAAGATAAAGATCTGATGACACGCTGGGTTGAGGTATTGGGTGGTCAATACGTGCCAGCTGACTTTAAACCACTGGCTATGGCTTATGCCGGTCACCAGTTCGGACAATGGGCTGGACAGTTGGGTGATGGACGTGGCTTATTAATGGCGCAGGTACTCGATAACAACAACCACTCACAAGACCTGCACCTTAAAGGTATTGGCCTAACGCCTTATTCACGGATGGGTGATGGACGCGCTGTGTTACGCAGCACCATTCGCGAGTATCTATGCGGTCACGCACTTACTCAGCTTGGTATTCCTTCATCTAACGCGTTGGGGTTCGTTGTATCAGATACCCAGGTACGCCGTGAGCGTATCGAAACAGGTGCTGCACTGATGCGTGTGGCTGATAGCCATATTCGCCTTGGTCATGTGGAGTGGATTGCTAGCTTTGCACCTGATTTACTTAGTGAATTTACCGATTATATGATTGATACTTACTATCCAGAATGTCGCGATAGTGAACAACCTGTGGCAGCGTTTTTGACGGCAGTCGTTGAGCGTACCGCACGAATGATCGCTGATTGGCAGCTGATAGGATTTGCCCATGGTGTCATGAATACAGATAATCTATCTATCACTGGCAGCACCTTAGATTTTGGACCTTTTGGTTTTATGGAACGTTTTAACCCAGCTTGGATCAACAACCATTCCGACCACACAGGTCGATACTCTTATCAAAACCAGCCTGCTATCGGTCACTGGAATCTCAATGTTTGGTTACCACACTTTATGCGTTTAGAAGGCGTCACGCGTGACACGCTGGCAGAGTGCTTGTTACCTTATGAAGCGAGCTTTATGCAGCATTATCAGCAAGGCTTATGCCGTAAACTTGGCTTACCTCATGATTCTCAGAGTCTGACACTGGCTTTTGAGTGGTTGACATTGCTAGAAAACAACTTGCTCGATTACACCAATAGCTTCCGCGCCCTACTCGGTTTGGTCTCACCAACTGTTCATCCCTACGAGCAAAAACTACTACTCACTATAACCAATGAGTTGAGCACTGATGCACAACTGGTATGGCAAGATTGGTCGACACGTTATATAGCTCAACTACAACAGCTACCGATCGATCAAGCTATCCAAGATATGCAAACCCATAACCCTGTTTATATATTACGTAATAGTATGGCACAGCGTGCTATCACAGCAGCAGAGCAAGGTCAGCTTAAAGAAGTTAGCCGAGTTTTTGAATTGCTAGCCAACCCCTATTGTGTGCAAGACACCGCTACTGATCTGGATATAACGCCACCCAACCCCAACACACCTCAGCAACCTATTAGCTGTTCATCTTAATAATCCTACTACTCTGTAATATTTTGAAACATTATGGAATTACGGTTGGTATTTAGCCTTGTTTTTTGGCATTATCAACAAGATAAATAATGAATATCATTTTATTGTATTATTCAAGCAATTCATCGCTATTGACTAGGCGTGAATTGCCAATAGTGGTAGAATAACAGTTTTTGTTAGATTGCGTTTTTGATGCCAGTATTTAATCACTGATTACTATCTCTGTGACCATCAATTCTTTAGTACCAATGACCCTTTAAATTATTGTCATTCTTTAATTTTTTAAGGGCGAACTGTTTTTTATCTCCATTTACTTTATTCCAATTTATTCCAACCATGGCAATTATTATGAATGACGATACCAATTTGAATACGGATAACCTTAGTTCGGAAAAAGAGCAGTTTGAACAAGCTGCCTTACATTACCATGAATTTCCACGTCCAGGTAAGATCTCAGTCACCCCTATTAAACAGTTGGCTAACCAACGTGATTTAGCGCTGGCTTACTCACCAGGTGTGGCAGTTCCTTGTCTTGAAATTGAAAAAGACCCAACGCTAGCAGCAAAATATACAGCTCGTAGCAACTTGGTTGGTGTCATTACCAACGGTACTGCGGTACTTGGCTTAGGTAATATCGGTCCATTGGCATCAAAACCTGTCATGGAAGGTAAAGGGGTTTTATTCAAAAAATTCGCAGGTATTGACGTTTTTGATATTGAGATTGCACAAAACGACCCAGACAAATTTATTGAAGCGGTTGCCTCTCTTGAACCTACTTTTGGTGGTATCAACCTAGAAGACATCAAAGCACCAGAATGTTTCAAAATCGAGCGTGAACTACGTAAACGTATGAACATTCCAGTATTTCATGATGACCAACATGGTACGTCAATCATTGTTGCAGCGGCGATGCTCAACGCGTTATTGATTACTGGCAAAAAAATCGAAGAAATCAAAGTGGTTTGTTCAGGTGCTGGTGCCGCAGCAATTTCTTGTTTGGATATCATTTGCGCACTTGGCGTAAATAAAAACAATATCTTTGTTTCAGATTCACGCGGTATCATCACTACCGTTCGTGAAAATCTTGATGAAACCAAACAGCGCTATGCACGTGAGACGACTGCAACCACGATCGAAGAAGTCATGGACGATGTCGATATGTTCTTGGGCTTATCTATGCCTGGTACGTTATCTGAAGACATGGTTCGCCGTATGGCAAAAGACCCTATCGTTTTTGCACTGGCCAACCCAACGCCTGAAATCATGCCAGAGTTGGCACATGCTGTACGCCCAGATGTTATCATGGCAACAGGTCGCTCAGACTATCCAAACCAAGTAAACAATGCATTATGCTTCCCTTATATCTTCCGTGGCGCATTAGATGTTGGTGCAACAACCGTTAATGAAGAAATGAAAGTGGCTTGTGTAAAAGCGATCGCTGCCATGGCACACGTCGAAGCAACACCAACTGCCAGTGTTAGAAACATCGATAAAATGCAAAGCTTCGGTCGTGATTACCTGATTCCAGGACCTCTAGAGCCAAACCTAATCATCGAGATTGCTTCTGCCGTTGCTCAAGCGGCGATGGATTCAGGTGTTGCCACTCTACCTATCGCTGACATGCAAGCCTATCGTCAGCGTCTGTCTGAGTTTGTCTATAACTCTGCGTTCGTCATGAAGCCTATCTTTGCTCGTGCCAAGTCTGCACCAAAACGTATTGTTTACTGTGAAGGTGAAGACAATAATATCTTGCTTGCTGTACAAGTGGTTGTTGATGAGCAGCTAGCGAAGCCTATCTTGGTTGGTCGTCCTTCAGTCATTGCCGCCAATATTGAGAAACTGGGCTTGCGTCTAAAAGATGGCGAGAACATTACTATCGTCAATATCGATGATGATTCTCGCTATAAAGACTACTGGCAAGGCTACTACGAACAGAATAAGCGTCGCGGTGTTAGTATTGAGCTTGCACGCCGTGATGTTCGTCGTAAGACCACATTGATTGGCTCGTTGTTGGTCAATAATGGTGCGGCAGATGCTATGGTATGTGGTACGTTTGGCCATTATCAGTTGCACTTGAGATATGTTGAAAGTGTCATTGGTAAAAAAGAAGGCATGAACGACTTCTATGCTATGAATGCGGTACTCATGCAAGATCGTAATATCTTCATCGCAGACACTTATATCCACGAAGACCCAACCGCTGAGCAATTAGCTGAAATGACTCTCTTGGCAGCTGAACAATTGCGTCGCTTCGGTATTACTCCACGTGTCGCGCTAGTTTCTCATTCTAACTTTGGTGCTTCAGATCGTACCAGTGCTGCCAAAATGCGTCAGGTCTATCAACTACTAACCGATATGAATGTAGATTTTGAGTTTGATGGTGAGATGCAAGGTGACGCCGCGCTAAATGAGCATATTCGTCTGAACCATATGCCATCAAGTCCATTAAAAGGTGCTGCAAACCTGCTTATCTTGCCAACGCTTGACGCATCAAATATTGCCTTTAACCTACTCAAAACAGCCACTGGTAGTGCCTCTATCGGACCTATTTTGTTAGGCTCTAATAAGCCAGTACATATTCTAACGCCATCAGCAACTGCACGTGGTATCGTTAATATGACTGCGCTGGCCGTTACTGAAGCTCAAGATTTAGAAAGTGAAAATCAGTAATACTCCATAGGCAGTATACACGTATGATGAAGACGGTCACTATTGCTTATTTATAGAAACCGTCTGCTATACTAAAAACCAGTCAATGCTCTTAAAAGGCATGGACTGGTTTTTTTATCAGTAAAAATTGAGTACCCAAGCTTACTCAATAAAAGAGGATATTATGCAAATTTACCTAGTGGGTGGTGCGGTACGTGATCGACTATTAGGTCGCCCTATCAAAGATAAAGACTTTGTCGTCGTTGGTGCAACGGTCAGCGAAATGCTTGATGCAGGATTTCTGCAAGTGGGCGCAGACTTTCCAGTGTTTTTACATCCAAGTAGCCATGAAGAATACGCACTGGCACGTACGGAACGCAAGCAAGGCTCTGGCTATAAAGGATTTAGCGTTCATGCCAGCCCCGATGTGAGCTTAAAAGAGGACCTGCAACGTCGCGACTTGACCATCAATGCCATGGCAATAGAGGTTACCAGTCTGAATGATGACACCCCTATAGATGGTGAAGTTATCGACTACTATGGTGGATTGGCTGATATAAAAAATAAAACTTTGCGCCATGTATCCAGTGCTTTTAGCGAAGACCCACTACGAGTACTTAGAACAGCTCGTTTCTATAGCCGTTATTATGACTTAGGGTTTACCATCGCCGATGAAACCTTGAGCTTAATGCGTGAGTTAGCTGCCTCTGGAGAGCTTAGCCATTTAAGTAGCGAACGTATTTGGCAAGAATCGAGCCGCGCAACCATGCAGCTATCGCCTCAGGTCTATTGGCAACAACTATACGAAATCGGTGCGCTAACAGAGTATTTTACGCCGTTGCATCAAGCTTGGGCCAATATTCAGATAAGAGAAACTGTACAAACTGCGCTGTATTTCGCAGGTCAAATGCAGCTCAACTTATCACAACGTTGGGCCTTATTAATGACTAGCCTCAACTCATCTCTATTTATTTTAGTGCGCACAGATGCACATGCTAATAAAACAGCTAATATAAAAGGCATTAACGATATAGGCAGTATCGCCAAGGTACCAAAAATACAAACTCAGTTTGCCAGTTTATTCGTGCAGCAAGCCGAAAACCTTAGCAAAATAAACACTCTGACTGCTATTGAAAAAATTGATCTCTTACAAAATTGCGGCGCGCATAAAGAGCCTAATAAACTCTCACAACTACTCGTGTGTAATCAGGTATTACAACTGGCAATACAACACCGTCAAATGATGATAGCACTAAATAGCTTTCACGACATTGGCATGACAGATATAGCACCAGACCTCAAAGGCCCAGCTATTGGTGAGGCACTAAGGCAAGCTAGAGCTGAGCACTTACAAGCGCAACACCAAGGTTAAAAAGCATACAATGACTATGAACCAAGCACCCCATGCCATGCCATTAGCCAATCATCACTCTCCAGTTATGTTGGTAACGGGCAGTGCTAAGCGTATTGGTGCAGCCATCGTGAGAGCCGCACATCATCAGGGCTACCGAGTCATCATTCACTGTCATCATAGCGAGCAACAAGCAAAAGAATTAGCCACCGAGTTAAATTATATTCGTGCCAATAGTGCAGCCGTTGTTGTTGCTGACTTGACCGTCGTCAACGATAGCGCTGCGTTACATGTGTTCGTTAAAGATATTATAGAGACCTTTGGCCAATTAGACACATTAGTACATAATGCCTCGCGGTTTTACCCTAGCCCCCTCGGCAGTATCGATCACGCACAGTGGGATGAATTGTTATTAACCAATGCTAAGGCACCTTTGTTTTTAAGCCAAGCATTATTACCTTATCTCAAAAAGCAAAGAGGCTGTATTATCAGTTTATTAGATATCCACGCCCATGATAGACCGTTTAGCCATTATACTGTCTATAATATGGCAAAATCTGCTCACCGTATGATGGTACAGTCGCTGGCATTAGAAATGGCACCAGACATACGAGTCAATGGTGTCGCGCCTGGGGTTAATGTCTTACCTGCTGCTAATAGCGATCAAGCATTAGATATTAGCCAACAGCGAGATATTATCAACTCAATCCCTATGCAGCGCATCGGCCGACCTGACGAAATTGCCCATAGTGTGCTGTATCTTGCGCAGGCACATTATGTCACTGGAGAGATTATCACTGTGGATGGTGGTCGCAGCCTAACCTTGGCTGGTGGTCATATCTCATAAAAATAGCGCTTAATAAAAAATATCTTGATTACTGCTTATTTTTTACTTGAAAAATTCAAAAAATCAGGTATCATTATCCGTCTAACGTTAGGGCCCATAGCTCAGTTGGTTAGAGCAGAGGACTCATAATCCTTTGGTCGTAGGTTCAAGTCCTACTGGGCCCACCAAATTCAAACCCCGCAAGCGCAATG
>NZ_JBQSVP010000043.1:0-24594 GCF_052376345.1 Psychrobacter sp. AOP5-GZ1-6
GTAAACGTTACTTAAGAAGCCAAAGCTACATGTTCATGCTATGTTCAGACTTGAAAAACAGGCGCAAAGCCACCCCCTGGTGTGCGAAAGTTAGTCGCTTGGCCTTGATAGATACGCCCAGCAGTTAGTAGCAGCTGTCCTGCATAGGTATAAAGACGTATATCTACCTTTCTAGTCGTCACCACATCATCAATCTTTATTGATCGCTCTGTAGCAGGGATAAAGGTCTGCGCAATATAGCTTTCATCTAAAATAGTCTCGAATACGCGGCGGGTAATCTTGCTGCCACGGTAAACGCCCTTACTACCATAACCAGCTACTGGCTTAAAAAACAATTGTCTCCGAGTACGCCATAATTCTGCTGCATCCTCTTTTGTAACCATTCTGGTAGTTGGTACTGACTTTTTTAGATATTCTGCATCATCATCACCTAGTCCCCACGACTGCAAAGTTTGCGTATCGGATAGTAAAGTCAGGTTGCGCTTATTAGCGAATATAGCATGGGCATGCGGATTGGGGGTTACTACTACCGCACCCTCTAAATAGGCACTTTTAAGCACGGCGTGGTTGGGGTTTTCAAAGGCGAAATCGACTAACCGATTATAGATCATATCAATGGGCTTGCTATGAGCTGTCAGTACACCATCAGCATAGTTAAGCTCAGACGGATCGAGTATAACGGTATCAATGCCTTTAGCTTGAAGTAGTTGGCAGGCCAGCTGAAACTCCAAATACATGAACTGGCTTTTGGGCTCATTATCCACAATAGCAATGCGATTGGGCATGCTAGTTGCCGATTGTCGCTGCCATTCTTGTATGAACATATTAGCGACCGCTTCTTCAAACCCATCAAGCATTTTAGTAGTAGCAACACTTTGCTCTGAGGGGCGACAGCAGTGTTTTTGTGCGCGGGCAAGTGCTACGTTTAAAAATGCGCCTCCAGCATTGGTATTGATCTCAATAAGCTTGGGGTCATCGCTCCCTAAGTGAAAGTCATAACCCATAAAGGCCCCTATTGGCCCCGGATCGAAAGCCGCGATATTGGGTGCCCACGACAGTACTTGCTGTTGATATGACGGTAGTCTAGCAGTCGACTCAATAGCTGCGATGATTCGCACCATTGCTTCTATCTCTGTCTTAGGGACGAACACCGGTGTCGCTGAAAACAGCTTATTAAGCTCATTGGCTCCTAGTGGATTATCTCTTGTGTTTACTAATTGATCTTGCAGGCTGTTATTAAGCGCTTTACGATCTAAAGTACGGCAATAGCACTCTTGATTAAGCTGATTTGCCAGATTATCATTCGTTTTGTTTTTATTATTAATTAGGGATTCCATTTAAATCTCATTACTAAGTTGAATGTACTGATAGGGTTTAGGGGACAGCCAAAATAAAAAAAGTGTCTTAAATGTTTAAGATAAGGTTATTTTTATAGTTACTTTACGAAATAGTCATTTTGCAAGATACTTAATTTGCAATATATCTAGTTTATAAATTAGCTACTTTGCAAGGTTATACGGTTTTACGCTCTTCTTTAATGAGTACTTTCGCTAAAAACAAACCTAACTCGAACAGTAGCCACATTGGAATCGCGAGCAATAGCATTGACACCCCATCGGGCGGTGTGACTACCGCTGACACAGCAAAACAACCGACGATGATATATCGGCGCTTACTCTCTAGACTCTGAGTGGATATGATACCGACCATTATCAATAATAAAGTAACCACTGGAATCTCAAAAGTGAGTCCAAATACCATAAATAACTTTAGCGCAAAGCTTAAATAACTGTCGATATCGGTCATAGGTATAACGTTTTGCGGAGCGAATAAAATAAAGAACTTCAATACGCCTTTGAGTACCACAAAGTAGGCAAAAGCGACACCAGAATAAAATAGGAATATCGAAGATATCAGCACTGGAATAGTGATTTTTTTCTCTTTTTTATATAATCCAGGCGCTATAAATGACCAAATTTGATACAGAATATACGGCATCACTACAAAGGCAGCAACGAAAATCGTCAAGCGAATAGGTGCCATAAAGTTCGAGGTAATATCAGTAGCAATCATAGTCGAATTCGCAGGCAGCTGCGCAACCAGAGGGTCTGATAAAAGATTGTAGAGCTCACGCGAAAACCCTACCAATGCTAAGAAGACGATCAAAACGGCTACGCATATTTTGATGAGATGCTTGCGTAATTCAATCAAATGCTCAGTAATAGGCATGTCGCTAAGCACATTCAGCACATTATCAGTCTCAACATTATGGGTAGCATCTGACGCCTTAGCATCTGTATTTGCTAACTTTCTTTGGCGACTTTTTTGGCGCTTAAATAAGCTCATTTATCCCCCTTCTCTATAGCTGAAGAAGAGGAAGTATCTGGCTGATGATTTTGCTGCTGAGGAGTGTTTGACTGATAGGAAGTATCTAAGCTTTGGTTTTGCGAGTTTTCAAACTTATCCATACTACCGCGCATCTCGGCTAACTCACGCCGCATGTCTGTCTCAGTCTGACGAATCTTTGCCAGCTCATCTTGCATCTGTTTTCGTGTCTCAGCCAAATCAAGCTCAGACTCTATATCAGACTGTAAGGTTGAAATCGTGCGACGCAATTTGGCATACCATTGCCCAGCGGTACGTGCAGCTTGTGGTAGTTTTTCTGGGCCCAAGACAATTAAAGCGATGACTCCAAATAACAGTAATTCGGAAAATCCAATATCAAACATAATGGGCAAATATATTAGTTAGTAGATTATTAAATACGGTTAGCGAAATACCTCAAGCTCTACACTTTGTTGTTATCATCAGCGATAACAGGCCTAACTTCTAAATCATCAGCCTGAGTGCTGCCCCTAGTATTTAGGCTATTAGTATCTAGGTTATTAGTACTTAAGCTGTTAGTATTTAAATCATTATTTACAGTTGAAGTAGTGGTTTCATGGCTAAGTGCTCGATTCTTGCAGGCATGTTCAGTTTCTTCATCTTTGACCGCTTCTTTAAAGCCCTTTACCGCACCGCCTAAATCTTTACCCGCATTTTTAAGCTTGGCAGTACCAAACACCACTACTACGACTACTAATAAAATCAGCCAATGCGTAATAGAAAAGCTACCCATAATATTATCCTTATTCCTAGTTTTTAAAATGCTCTATACTCGTCGTTGTGCTTTAGCTTTAGTGGTCAATTTATAACATTTACATTACAAATCTAGCCGCCGTAATCTAAGCGCATTACCAATCACCGATACTGACGATAAGCTCATCGCCGCTGCTGCTATCATCGGGCTTAGTAGTAAACCAAAGGCAGGATAAAGCACGCCTGCGGCAATGGGTACGCCGATGGCATTATAAATAAAGGCAAAAAACAAATTCTGTCTGATATTCCGCATCGTTGAGCGGCTCAGCTTATGGGCTTTGGCTATACCCATCAGATCGCCTTTGACGAGAGTCACGCTAGCACTCTCCATCGCCACATCAGTTCCCGTACCCATAGCGATACCGACATTCGCCTGCGCTAGTGCTGGCGCATCATTGATACCGTCTCCCGCCATAGCCACTATTTTGCCGCCATCTTGCATCTCTTTGACGATACGGTTTTTATCTTCTGGTGAGACATCGGCATGGACGTCATCGATGCCTAACTTATTAGCGACCGCTTGCGCGGTTTTTTCATTATCACCCGTTAGCATGACGACTTTTAAACCGGCACCATGGAGCAGTTTTATCGCATCGGCGGTGCTTGGCTTGATCGGGTCAGCGACTGATATTATCCCAGCCGCTTTGCCATCTATAGCGACGAACATCACCGTTTCGCCCTCTTTTCTACGAATATCGGCTTTACTTGATAACTCACTATCAAAACTGTTTAAGCTCTGCATCAGTTTTGAGTTACCGATAGCGACTTGCGTGCCATTAACTAGCGCTTGTACGCCCTCACCCGTCGTTGAATTAAAGTCCGTAGCGTTAGGGATAATAAGCGACTTGTCCTTAGCAGCTCTCACGATAGCTTCTGCTAAAGGATGTTCGCTAGCCGTCTCTACTGCGGCGACGAGAGCCAAAAACTCATCTTTATCTTGACCTGCCAGCGCCTCGATCGCGGTCAGCTCAGGTTTACCAGCGGTTAATGTGCCAGTCTTGTCAACAACGATAGTATCGACTTTTTCCATGCTCTCAAGCGCTTCAGCGTTTTTGATAAGGACGCCATTTTGCGCGCCCATGCCTGTGCCGACCATAATAGACATAGGCGTTGCCAATCCAAGCGCACAAGGGCAAGCGATAATAAGTACGGCGATAGCGTTAACGATAGCAAACGCCATGGCGGGAACGGGGCCAAAGATGGCCCAAACGATAAAAGTTAGGATTGAGCAAACAAGCACAATCGGCACGAACCAACCTGCGACTTGATCAACGATTTTTTGTATTGGGGCACGACTACGTTGAGCTTCAGCGACCATTTTGACGATTTTGGATAACACCGTGTCGTCACCGACATTGACCGCTTCAACTAATAAGGTGCCAGTACCATTAACGGTGCCACCCGTAACCGGATCGCCTGATACTTTAGCGACAGCAAGCGGCTCACCGGTGACCATCGACTCATCAACATTACTACTACCCTCAATGACCATGCCATCTACGGGAAGTTTTTCACCGGGTTTGACGCGCAGTTTATCACCACTGACCACTTCTTCTAGAGCAACTTCTACCTCAGCGCCACTCTCATCCACTCGTCTCGCGGTTGGCGGTGCCAGCTCAAGTAGCGCTCGAATCGCACCTGAGGTTTGACTTCTGGCTTTGAGTTCCAACACTTGGCCTAACAACACTAAGGTAGTAATAACTGCGGCGGCTTCATAATAAACCCCAACTTGACCTGCAGAATCTCTAAAGCTATCGGGGAAAATATCAGGGAAGAAGGTAGCCACAATACTAAACCCATAAGCGGCGCCAACCCCTATGGCTATTAAAGTGAACATATTAAGATTGCGGCTTTTTATCGATTGCCAACCGCGTACAAAGAATGGAGCCGCGCCCCAAATGACCACTGGCGTTGCTAATGCTAATTGTATCCACTGCGCCACTTGTGAGGAGATATCGTACTCACTAATAGTATGCAGATTGATACCGACCATATCGCTCATGGCATAAAGAAAAAGCGGAATGGTCAGTACGGTACAAATCCAAAAGCGCCGCGTCATATCGTCAAGCTCTGACGTATCTTCCTCACCCACCGTTACCGTTTCGGGTTCTAACGCCATGCCGCATATCGGACAGCCACTATTTTCAACGTCTCTAACTTCAGGATGCATAGGACAGATATAGACGGTGCCAGTATAATTTGCTGGCACTTTGTCGTATTTGCCGCCTTTGACTGATTTTACTTCGCCGCTTTTAGTATGATTTCCATGACAATGCGCATGAATGTCTTCATTGTTGCTTGCTTGATCATCTCTTAAACCAGCGACCTCATTTTCAGGTTTAAGAAACATACCGCATATTGGACAGTCGCTTTTTTCAGTATCTCTAACCTCGGAGTGCATAGGACAAATGTAAATCGTACCATCATAATCTGCTGGCACTTTATTGTAATTGCTGCCCTCGATGACTTTTGCTTCGGCGTTGCTGTTATTAGTTGAATTGGCGCTGTGACCCTGTGTATGGTTGTCTTTATCATCGCTTGAGTTAGCTACTTCGTCTTCATGTTTAAGAAACATGCCGCATATCGGACAATCACTAGCTTCAACATCACGAACCTCAGGATGCATGGGGCAGATATAGACTGTACCTTGATAATTTTTGGGTACTTTGTCGTACTGACCATCTTTTACAGATTTTGACATCGTCTATTACTCCCTTACTTTTAACTTCTAACTTTAATATTTAATGATTATTATTATGTTAGTGTTAACAGATTAATTATTGACAACTAAGTATAGGATTTAAGCAACTATCAAAACTTAATTTGGTTTACGCAAATACTTAAAAAGAGCCATAACAGCTAATACTAATAGAGCGAGAAACAATAGCGCGATGACGACGCAGATAATCATCATGCCCTAACCCATACCCTGCATCATTGATCCATTCATCATGCCATGCATCACAAGAATTACTCCTTACTTTTTAGTACTTACTCCAAGTCATCAATCAGCTGCTGCATCTCACCGATTTCACGTCTTTGGGCTTCGATAATTTCATCAGCCAATTGACGTACACGTGGGTCTTCAATATCAGCACGCTCACTAGTTAAGATAGCAATGGAGTGATGCGGAATCATCGCTTGCATCCAGTCAACTTGGTCGACCGTTTGCTGAGAGCGTACGCCCCAAAGACCAAAGGCAAATAAAACTACGCTAACCCCATAAACCATCAAGTTTATCTTGGTTTTTTTATACATATTGGTCATAAAGGCGAGCATGATAATTGCCATTACCGCGCCCATATACAGCGCCATATAAGCTCGGGTTTCACTAAAGTAAATATGATCCCACTGATAGGTGTTAAAATACATCATGATAAACATCACCACTGTGGATGTTAAAATCATTAGGGTAAATTTCACATATGGATTCATCTGATTTTTGTTGTTATTCATATTATCCCCCTATAAAAATATGTTATTAATTCCTTTATCAACTCACAATGTACAATCTTAGAACCAAAACATCACACCAGCAGTCAGACTATTAGAATCAACAGCTTCGTCTTCTTGACGTCGCAAATCTCTTGCGTTGCCTAAAGCGGTCTCATAGCTGATACCCACATAAGGCGCGAGCTGACGACTTAACATCTCGTAAGTAAGCCTAACGTCAGCCCCAAACTCATTAAAGCCTTTAGTAATATGGTTATCTGTATCATCTTTGCTAAATGCCGTCAGCTCTACTTCTGGAATCACTACCCAATGTTGATCTAAGCGCCACTCATACTCCGCACCTAGATCTAGACGAACTTGCCCATCAGTATATAAATAAGCTCTAGCATCGGTTTCGATGAAGTAAGGTGCAGTGCCTGCAATACCAGCCATCACGGCAGATTTATCATTTTCGGTATCATAAGCAACACCGGCTTCCCCATTCCAAAAAATACTAAGTGGCTTCCAGTAAGATAGTGAGGTTAAGCTATCAATTTCTTTATCATCTTTAGTTTGGATACTACCTTCGCTACGTAGCGTTACGCGGTTGCTGTCTGTACCGTACCACGTATCAAACTCATAATTGATTTGATCATCGTCAAATTGATAGCCCAGATCGTCTACTGATACGCCCCATAACGGTAAGCTACCCATCATCACAGGCTTACCAAAGCGACCATAGGGAACACCGTTTGAATAGTCAGGACTGCGAGCATCAGCTGGAGCTTTACCACCTTGCATACCTGACATATCCATACTGCCATGGTCCATGCCTGACATATCCATGCCACTGTGATCCATATCCGACATGTCCATACCAGACATATCCATTTTGCTATGATCCATATCCGACATGCCCATACCAGACATATCCATTTTGCTGTGATCCATATCCGACATGTCCATACCAGACATATCCATTTTGCTATGATCCATATCCGACATGTCCATACTACTATGGTCCATATCTGACATAGTCATGTCTTTTTTAGCAGTGGCAGGGTCAGCAGCATTAGCAAATGATGATGCTAGTAATACCAATGATGATACCCCAGCGAACCGTAAACCCACTTTATGTATTTTCATCTCATCTCTCACCTATCAACCAAAGATTTGCTTAAACGACCGCCACTTCTCTGAACATACCGGCTTCCATATGATAGAGCAGATGACAATGCCATGCCCATCGACCAGCTTCTCCTGTGACATCAAAGCTAATTTTTTGAGCTGGTTGCACCATTATCGTATGTTTGCGAACTTGAAAATCGCCATCAGGCGTGCGCAAATCGCTCCACATACCATGCAGATGCATAGGGTGGTTCATCATAGTGTCATTGACTAAGGTAATACGCACACGCTCGCCCGGTTTGATATTAACAGGCGATGCGTCCTTAAACATAATACCGTCTAACGCCCAGATATAGCGCTCCATATTACCGGTTAGATGTATTTCAATCTCTCGAGTGGGCTTGCGCTGCTCGGCCATTATTTCATTGCCAACAGAATGCAGTTGGTTATAGGTTAAAACCTTACGATTAATATCACGCAAATTAATACCCGGATCATCGAGATTCATCCGTGGACTATCGACGCGCATATCTGTCTTAAAGTCATATTCGGTCTTAGCATGACGGGCATCATAGCCATTAGCACCCATAGCCCCCATCATATCGGACATAGTTAGCCACTCAACATCATCCATAGCAGGTATGGCAGCGCGAGCGCCTCTTTTAGTGGCAAGCGTTGTCGCAACATAGCCTGACCGATCGATGTTTTGGGCAAATATGGTATGCGCGTCACGGGTTGGGGTGACGATGACGTCATAAGTCTCAGCCACACCGATACGGAAGTCATCGACATCAACGGGCGCGACATCATTACCATCGGTGCCGACCACTTTTATTTTGAGCCCTGGAATGCGCACATCAAATATGGTCTGCGCGGAGCCATTGATAAAGCGTAGTTTGACCGGCTGACCTGTTTTGACCAATTGCGACCAATTCGCCGCTGTCGTTTTACCATTCATAAGATAAGTAAACGTGGTCTCACCAGATAAATCAGTAAAATCAGTCGGCATCATGCGCATCTGGTTCCACATTTTACGTTTATCATAAGCCGCCTCAAGATCCGTAGCGGCAATATCGGACAATAGCTTTTTAAAGTCTGGCAGATGATAATTATCAAAGTCAGCACGCTGCTTAAGTAGTTTTAGCAGATTATGCGGATCGCGATGCGTCCAATCACTAAGCAGGATAACGTGATCTTCCTCGATAGGATAGCGTTCGCGCCCTTTAGGTTCAATCACAATAGCCCCGCGCATACCGGTCTGCTCTTGGAAGCCAGTATGCGAGTGATACCAATAAGTGCCTGACTGTGTCAGTTTAAATTTGTACGTGAAGGTGCTACCCGCAGGAATACCATCAAAGCTGATACCCGGTACGCCATCCATCTCAAACGGCACTAAGAGGCCATGCCAGTGAATAGAGGTCGACTCATTCAGCTGATTATGGACTCGAATGGTGACCGTATCGCCTTCTTGCATCTTAAGCGTTGGCGCAGGCAGTGAGTCATTTATCAGCGTTGCCATGCTTGACTTGCCGTTGACCGTTATCATCTTCTCACTGACATAAAGATCAAATTCATTACCCGTTAGTATAGGTACAATGTGATCGGCTCTATCACTATTGACTACGACATTTTGGCTTTTAGTTAAAGCACTATTAGCCATCGTCGGTAGTGTGGATAGCATCGACGCGCCGAGCAAGGTGGATGACCCTGTCAAAAAACGCCTGCGGTTAAATCTGTTTTTATTCATAATATTGACCTAAGTTAATCCATGAAATGAGAGTTGAACTTATATATCTGATAACTTATTAATAGAACTACATCTGCTGCGCTGGCGACTCAATAGCCGCATACACTTGAGTGCTGCCATCCTTGTTCAATTGAATGACTTTATAGGGCATAAATTTATCTTGATATTCCATGCCCGGACTACCAACTGGCATACTCGGTACCGCAAGACCGATGGAATCAGTTGGCGGATTGGCTAGAAACTGTGCCATGTATTTGGCAGGAACGTGACCTTCAAAAACATAACCATTAGTAGTGACGGTGGTATGACAAGAGCGCATTTGCTGCGGGACACCGTAACGCTCTTTAAATAAAGATAAATCTGTAACGTCTTGCGCAGTTGCGCTTAGACCATGACCTTCGGCATAGCCTACCCATTCTTTGCAGCAGCCACAATTAGCATCTTTGTAAACTGTAGCCGAGACGTTTTGTAGAATTGTCGACCCAGTACCTGAATTAGCACTGACAGACATCATTTGCGGTTGTGGTTGCTCTATTTGAGCACTTTTGGTGGCAAGCGTTGGCTCAGTTTGAGTAGAATTTGAAACACTAGTATCGGGCTGACTACAAGCCATTACTGTTGACGTTGCTACTAGTAAAAGAGCAGAAGCTGATACCTTTTTATGTCCATTGCCCATTATATTTATATAGCGTCTCATAACTTACTCCTAAGCGTCTGCTTATCTGTTGAACCTTCTAAAGATTTATACCCTATAACTAAGTGTAGTATAGGCAAAGTTTAAATCCCAAAAGGCAGCACTATTTAGCACTGCGCTTTTATAAAGGAATATGGAAGAATTAATGCTGCATTCCAGCTCCACCTTCTGACATATCCATCATGTCGCTATTCAGTGACATATCCATCATGTCATCATCCAGTCTAGTGGTTAGCATGGTATACTGATTCTCATTTAACTCAGGTAGTGATCTAATAAAAGCGACCATTGCCCACATTCTATCGTCGTCATGAGAAGCACCCCATGCTGGCATGCCTGATGCCATAATACCGTGCTTAATCGCCCAAAAACTTTGCTGAGCTCCTGCATCCGTTTTATAACGATCAACTACTTGCGCATTAGTGAAATTAGGTGGCTTAGGGTATAGGCTCTCACTAAAATCAGTGCTCTCTACCCCAGGAGACAAATGGCAGCCTGCGCACATATCTTTGTAATCGGCACCGCCTGAGCTAATCATCTCTACTTTTTCTAAATCTGGAACAATAATGTCCTTGCTAGCGTAGGCTATTGAACGGGTGCGAGCCGTCTCCAAGAAATTATAAACCAATGGACTATGTCCTTGATCAGCGCCAATATTAATGACACCACTCATAACCACAGTAAAGACACCAACAATAGCGACCACGACAGTGAAAAGTACTCCTAGTAAAAACTTCATGGGTTTATCCTAAAATTCATTTTCTTTAATACCCTACTCTTAGCGTCTACAAATATTTCCTACAAACCCTTATTACTGATTGATGAAACTATCTAGCAGTAATAAAGGATTTATAAAATCAATGTTTAAGAGTCACTTTTATCTGTTACGCAGTGCTTTTGATACATTTGTTTCATTTTACCCATGTTAGCCATCATCGCTTTCATGGCGGGATCGTTCATATCCATTTTGCTATGATCCATTTTTTGCATCATTTGCATATGCTTTTCCATTTTTTCACAGTTCATCTGATCTTTTTCAGCGTGCATTTTAGGATCATGTGCTAGAGCTGAGGTTGAAACGACTAGAGCGACGGCAGTGGCTACGATTGCTTTAGGTAAAGACTTTGATTTAAAGAGTGACATGGTTAATCCTTAATTGATTTAGTTGAGGGTACATAAAGCTTTAGGATATTAATTCAGTCTAAAGCATAACTTATTGATTCTGACAGAGAGATGACAGCAAGATGACAATATTGTCATCTTGCTACTTTTATATTTTAATGCTGCACGTATTCATTTAGTATGGCATCAGCATTTCTATCACGATCGCTACCATATTTTTTTATAAAATACTTTTCAGACTGCAGATGTTGATCTTGATGCTGAACTTGGCAAGCGACTCGTGCATCAACATAGCTTTTCATTTGAGCATCAGACATCTGCGCGTTATTGTGATCTAGATTTCTGGCAAACGTAGTTAAGTTATCGCAATTATCGATAATTGAAGTGCTTAGATTGGTAGTATGCGCATTAGCTGCTGATATACCGATAAGCATCGAAGCGGATAGCAGCACCACTTTTTTGAATGAACGATAGCTTTTCATATAACATCCTTAATAAATTATTAAATATTGAAACTAATTACCTGTAGTAATAATTCATAGTAGCTACTCGTATCAAGAATGAGCCGCTATGTACTATAGGTATAGATTAACAAACGAAGACTGACCATTTGATGACGAGCGCATGACATCTTTGTCAGATACCAGTCCGTTTTGTCATTTATATTGATTTGGGTATTATAAAATCATAATTATATTGAAGGATTACTATGAAAGTACTACTAGTAGAAGATGAATTAAAACTCGGCGAATATGTAAAAAAAGGCTTAAGTGAAGCAGGCTTCATTGTTGATCATCAGCTGACAGGTTTAGATGGCTACCATGCTATGATGACTGAAGAGTTTAGCGTGATACTCATGGATGTTATGCTGCCTGATGTTAGCGGTTTTGAGCTAGTACGTAATTACCGAGCGGCTGGCAAGCATACGCCAGTGTTATTTCTAACCGCAAAAGATGATTTAGATGACAAAATCAAGGGGATTGAGATTGGCGGTGATGATTATCTGACCAAACCTTTTGCCTTTGCAGAGTTAATAGTCAGGATAAAAAGCTTATTACGACGCGCCAATCAAGCCGACTATAAAAGTACGCTCATGCAAATAGCGGATCTCAAAATGGACATTGCCAAGCGCACTGTACATAGAGGAGACACGCCCATTAAACTAACCGCAAAAGAGTTCTCCCTATTACAGTTTCTATTAGAGCGCCGCGGTGAAGTATTACCACGCTCAATCATTGCTTCACAAGTATGGGATATGAACTTTGATAACGATACTAATGTGATTGATGTGGCAATAAGACGTCTGCGTATAAAAATAGACGATGAGTTTGATACCAAGCTAATTCATACTGTGCGTGGCATGGGCTACCGATTAGATGCTGTCGACGTTTCAGCTAGTAATAAAGCTGCCAGCGAAACGGAAGATAGCCAATATGATAAATAGATTGGACAATCGACGCTTACCCTTACTATGGCGAACTATGTTTTTATTGACGATATTTGTCGTTTTATCGCAGTTGATAATCTATATCTGGGTACAGCACTCTGTTAAAGGCCATTTTGAGCAAATGGATGCTGAAATCATTACCCACGCAGCCTTTAATCTACGTAAGCGCGTAACAGAGGCGGATAACCAAATAGCCTCTCAGACACTACCTAAGCCTCAAAGTCCATCAAACACTCAACAACCGCTAAGCTCGAAAGCTGCTTCAAATCTACTTCCTACAATAGCCACAGAAAATGATGATCACCTGCATTCATCAGCGCTAGATTACGATCTAAAAACTATCATTGCTGATAAAGAGGGGCGATTGCTATCTAGTACTCCCAAAAACTTTGCTAATGAATTAAGTGCCGACTTTAACCTATTATCATTACAGCAAAATCATGATGACAGACAGTTTGTAATAAATATTAAAGACAGACGTTATCGAGCTATGGTTATTGGAGACGATGACATGCTTGCCCTTATCGCCTTACCCATTGACGTGCATCATCAGTATTTATTACAGTTTAACCGTCAACTTAGTCTGATCCTATTTGCCATCACACTACTGTTGGTTTCAATAGCAGCCTTAAGCGTGTATTGGGGTTTTGCCCCTTTATCCACTATCGTGCAAAGGATGAAAGGTATTCATCCTGAAAGATTGAGCGAAAGAGTAATAGTTAGTGATATGCCATTAGAGCTAAGACCTTTAGCAGAATCCTATAACTCGATGATGGCTAAGCTTGAAAGCAATTTTGAGTCGTTGTCGCGATTTTCAGACAATATCGCGCATGAGCTACGCACGCCAATAGCGACGCTGATTACGCAAACGCAAGTCATGTTAAATAAGCCTAGAGAGGAAGAGGAATATGTCGAACAATTACATCAGCAACATGACACCTTAGAGCAATTATCGGCGATGATTAACAACATGCTACTGCTAGCAAAAACCCAAAAAGGACTGAGTGATTCGCAAGTGACTACTGTAGATACTGAGGTCCTAATCAATAAGCTGTTAGATTACTTTGAAATGATTGCCGAGGATCGTAAAATAACTTTTGTAAAATTAGGAGATTTTAAGGCAGTATTAGGCGATGAAGGTTTATTACAAAGGCTATTTGCTAATCTGCTATCAAACGCGATCTACTACGCCGCTAGTAATAGCGTCGTCACAATATCAGCCACTGTCAACACTCCAAATACTTCCGTTAATAATTATAAGATGCTTGAAGACGATCAAAGTAACACTCAAACCGCGAAGCAATCTTGGCTAGAGATAACTTTTACTAACCTTCTAGAAAAACCTCTAAACCAAAGCGAAGCAGATCGATTGTTTGAGCGCTTTTATCGTCATGATAAAACTAGCCAGCACCATTCAGGATCAGGTTTGGGTTTATCTATCGTTCAGGCTATTGCTAATGCTCATAAAGGGACGGTCAATATCACTAACAAAGATGAGTATTGTTTTGAAGTTACTGTAGGATTATTGATTGCTAAGTAGCATACACCTCAATATCCTAGTGTTCAAAATATTAATAATATGTAGACCTACTATAGGTCTATTTTATTTTGATAAGTCGAAAGGCTCTGAATGCTATTATTCATATAGTGTATAAGGCTAGATTATGAAGTCTAATTTTCTTAGGTGATGTTGTTGATATGGGGGTTTGAATCAATACTGGCAATAGCAACAGACATATCATCAGCCCTACTGTTTGGGTAATACTAATAATATTGCTATGTAAGTATATTTTATTACTAAATAATCTGACGTTAAGCAATGGATGGCTGTGACGGCTCTCATATATCCACCAAGCCACTGCAGACAGTAAAAATATCGCCGATACCAATACCAGTGATAAAATACTGACGATACTAGAACTAAAATTCACTTCTAGCGTGCTCAACCATAACATCATAGCCAGTAGCCAAATCAGCAAGCTGACAAAACCAATGCTATCAAAGGAGCTACTTGCCGTTTGGGAGCGAATATTAGGCAAAAACAGCCAAACCATGATCACCACTGCCACACTCAATGGCAATGTGATGGCAAACAAAGTCCACCATGCAAACTGCTCGACCAAATACGCGCCAATCAGTGGGCCAAATGCCAATGACATCATAATAACAATGCCCCACAATGCCATCACTCTTCCCTGTCGCTGTTGCGGGTAGATCTGATAAAGCATGCCGATAGACAAAGGGATAATTAGGCCGCCGCTAAATCCCTGTACTGTTCTAGCAGCAATTACATACCCCATGCTAGTGGCTAGCATACCAATCACCGACCCCAACATAAACCCGACAATAGCTACCAAATAAACGGATTTGAACGGCAATCTTTTATTCAAGTAACCACTCAGCATCAGCCCCACACTCATGGCTAGCACATAGGCGTTTAGCACCCAACCCACTATCACAATATCGACATCAAACACCGACATAAAAACAGGAATGGCAGGATTGAGGGCACTATTACTAAAACTCACCACAGTACCGCCAAGTAATAAGGTTAGCAGTACATGGTGAGTCTGTTTATCACTTAAGCCGTGGTCGCTCATAAGTGTTTTTTTTGTAGAAGCTTTATCTATACAGATTTCGCTTGTAGAAGTTTTACTCATTCAATAATAGCGCCATGTCATAAATACTTATAACCCTCTAGCCTTATCCGACGTCACAGTATAAAAGATATTAAAAGCGCTGTTGGCACCCGTCTTGATAACCTTACCATCTACCACTGCACTGGCTTCAAAATCAACACCACCACCTGCGTGCTCGCCGCTAACAATATTTGGCAACGTTAATGAGTTTATGACTACGTTTTTATTGGTGACAGGAATATTAGGTTTGGTTAATTTCGTACCGCGTGGTTTTACCACTGTTCCTGCTGCTAGGTCTTTAGCCACATCATCATAAATAATATCAAAGCTTAACAATTGAGCCTGATCCAGTTTTGCCTGTCCATTTACTACAGGAATACCCACAAGAGATTTACTACCACGGTGAATCATTCTATTATCCATCACACTCCCATCGTCACGTTTTCTCCCTTCAGCAGCCACCGAGCTGGTACGATTGATTATCATAACTTTGTATCCTGGGACTGCAACATCTCCTTCTCCATCAAAAATATCTGCCATCAATTCTTGTGCATTTTGCGCATTATTGACAACAATTCGAGCAGAAGTTTCAGAAACTGGATAATCTTGGCCATCAATAGTTAAATAATGAATATCGGCATAGTTGCTTTTTGTTTGCATGATAGTAGAAGTCACAGAGTGCGTCGGCGGTATAGCATCTTTACTCGATAACAACGTTGTATTTTGACAACCAGCAATCCCTAAAGATAAAAGGGCAATAGATAGTACAGAATGCTTAGATAATAAGAAACTCTTGCCTAAATTTGCTTGCATTGAATACGACATAATGGGCTCTCATAATATAAAGTTTGATAAATTTGATAACATCAAAAATACAATATTGATAATGATTATCATTTGTATTATATTTACTGAATTATAACATTTTGTCAATATTTATTAATCACTCATTCTTATGCGTGATGAAATAGCAATAAAAATACGATAAATGAGTCTATATTCAAAAAAGGAAATCATGTCGGTATTTAAGAGATATCTGTCGATAATAACAATTATAGCTATAGGAACAGTCATGTCGCCAAGTTATGCCCGACCCGACTTGACCACGCCTGTAGATATGAGTTTATTGCATGCCAAAGACACTGGCTATCACTTTGTATATCATGACTTTAGTGCACCTGCACCCAAATCATCCTCTTTTAGAGAAGGTAGTTCAACTACCATAAAACCTTATGCCAGTCCTCGTCATTATCGAGTATGGTTGGCTATTCCCAAGCAGTATATAAATCAGCAGACTACTAATAATGCCGTTAGCCACTCTACCAGAGTGCTCTATATACTCGATGGAAATGCCGCCATTGGTGATTTAACAAAAGACACCATGCTCTCATTATCAAATGTTACGCCGCAAAACAATGCACCTGCTTTGGTTTTTATTGGTTATCAAATGCCTTACCGCTTCGATGTCGATGCCAGAGCATATGATTACACACCACCATTATTGGCTCAGAGAGAGCAACGAAATGTGTTTCAAGAAAAAGGGAGAGAACGATTAAATGGCGGTGCTGAAAATTTCTCTCAACTGATTGAACAAAAAATCAAACCATGGGTATATCTGCAACTGGAGGGAAAGCCTGACCAAGAGGGACTTTGGGGACATTCTTATGGTGGCTTGTTCGTATTGTATAATTTGTTAGAGCATCCAGAATCTTACCAACAGTATTTCAGTGCAGATCCTTCGCTATGGTGGCAAGATGGGGAAATGCTAAGATATTGGAAGGCATATCAAAGCTCACCTGAAGCACAGCGTTCAGATATCTATGAAAACAAACGGCTCAGACTGACTTTTAGTCAGACAGCAGAGCAACAGTCCAATATAGAGACGCGTCAAAATCATTCAGCAATGGCTCCCAATACGCCAAATAAACAAGATTTTGCGGAGCAGCTCTGTCACGATTTTCAGCAAAACTGTCGCTATCAATTCTATGATCAATCTCATGGAGAGCTTTTTAAAACCTCTCTATTAGAGAGTTTACAAAAATTTTAAGACATCAATAAATAAGAAAAATCTATACCCATCACCCTATCGTATGTCCATGCTATTTAACATCAACTCTACACAAAATGGGAATGTTACTCCGCATCATCCAATAACTTGTTAAACGTGTCTACCATTGCATCATCTATGATGTTGTCTTCTACATAGTTTATGATCTGTTCTATCGTGGTTAGATCCATCGCTTGAATGCCGAGGTCGGCTAGCTGCTTATTGATAGACTCTAAGCTCTCACTGTCTTCAGAGTCATCTAATAAATGCTCTTCGAACCTTCCTCTGACGAACCAATACATTTTTTCTAGTAGAGTCTCTTGTTTGGTCAAAGTAGAGTAGCCATCACCATAAATAAATAGATTGAAATGATAAGCCATTTTTATATCATTAATGAGAAAATTACGCTGACACTCTAATGTATAGGCTTGAATATCTTTATCTTCAGCACCTTCTTTATCTGTAGCCTCCTCATCATACTCAATGACCTCTTCTATCAGCTCACCTAGTATTTGATAGTCGCCTGTTTTGATTTTATGGTTATAAATGATACAAGCATCAGAGATTGCATCAAAAATAATGGCGCTGATATCTAACGTATTATCATCAATGTCGTAGAAACTTTTTAGTGCTGGTAAAAACTCAGTCAGTTTATCTTCGGACACTTGTATTAGACATTGCTGCTCATATATTTTAATCATGTCTTCAGGTGCATAAGTATTAGCAGTATTAGTCTCATTCCTACCAGTAGGCTGTAAAGGTAAAAAGTTATACGGGTTATCATTGGTCATTCAGAACGGCCTTTTTATTTAGATTAGCGTTATTTGATACTTGTTCAGCATCTATAGAGCTATTGTCTCTTATTCAGACAATTTTAGATATGTAATCGACTCAAAATAGCAGTATTTATAACGTGCTAAAAGTCTACTTTACCTCGCAGCGCCTTGGTTTTACCCCGCTGCGTTTTTTTGTCCATACGTTTACGTTTAGCATTTCTGCTCGGTTTGGTAGGTTTGCGATTTTTGCTGATATAAGTGGCTTGTATAATAAATTGTTGTAAGCGCTCGATAGCATCTGCCCTATTTCTTTCTTGTGTGCGAAACTGCTGCGCTTTCAGCACAAACACGCCTTCTTTACTAATGCGGTTATCAGTATTGGCCAATAACCGCTCCTTTTGTAGAGCGCTAAGACTGGAAGTTTTTATATCAAAACGTAAATGAATCGCAGAAGAGACTTTGTTGACATTTTGCCCGCCAGCACCTTGTGCACGTATGGCGCTAATCTCTACTTCGTGGTCGTTAAGACTGATGGTGTTGCTAATAAAAATCATGATTTGCTTTTATATAAATAATCCATAATGTCGATTCATCATAAATCATTATCGACGAAGCGGCTACTTGCGATATCGATAACTCACATAAGTGTGAGACCATGATAGTCCAACATCAATCTTGCAGCAAATATAGCTTAATAGACAAGCATCACACTTACTCCAAAGTTAAAGAGCACTCGTGACCTAACACAGGACTATACAGTCAAATAGATTGCTAGGATTTTAAAAAATCGTTACAATCGAGTTATAATCTCGCCATATTTACGACAAGGAAGTCGATATGTCTTATCATACAACTCGTACTATTGTTAATCCCTCTATTCTAAAAACCCTTACTAAAAGCATGCTAGCAGTCACACTTTGCACAGCAGGATTGGCTCATGCTAATGATTATAGTAGCGTGACCTTTTTTGGTGACAGCTTAACCGATGGTGGTTATTTCAGCCCTCTTACCCAAGGTATCTTTGGCCTAGAAGAATCAGGGCAGTTTACGACCAACCCTGACAACACATGGGCGACCTCATTCGCCGAGCAACTGGGAACCACCGCTGTCGCCAATACTTATGACGGTAGCCAGACGGGTAACAATTATGCCATTGGCGGTGCGAGAGCGGGCGAAGACGTCACGGCTTTTGGTATTCCAGTGGCTTCTGCCAATAGTCAGGTAAATAGCTATATTGCCAATAATAAAATAGATCCTGATGGGCTCTATGTGGTTTGGGCAGGTGCAAATGACTTACTTGCCGCAGCAGAAGATCCAGATAATGCTGAAACTATCATTACATCAGCAGTAAACAGTCAAGTTGACACTATTGGCACTCTAAAAAGCAGTGGTGCAAACTATATCTTAGTACCGAATGTTCCTGATGTTGGTCTTACACCTAGGGCCATCGAACAAGGTGCAGTGGCACAAGCGCAAAGTACTTATATCACCAACTTATATAACCAGTCCATGTATATCGGCGCTCAAAATACAGGCGCAAATATTATACCACTGGACACCTTTAGCTTACTACAAGAAGTCGCTGCCAACCCTACGGCCTTTGGTTTTACTAATATTACGACAGCAGCCTGTAGTACAGACAGCTCGCTAACCTGTGGATCAAGCGACTTAGCCACTCCAGACGCCAATGAAACCTACTTTTTCGCTGACGGTATCCATCCAACAGGCAATGCCCACCAAGTAATCGCTGACTATGCCAATGCCGTCGTCACAGCTCCTAGCTTAATCGGTGTATTACCACATATCGCGACCACCACAGGACTGGCAACCAATGAGCGTGTGCAATCACACATCAATCAAATCCAAAGCAGCGAGCAAAAACCTGCCCGCACATTATGGGCAGTCGGTGAAATTGAAAACCAAGACATTGCAGGGTTTGAAGACGAGGGCAACGCACAAGTATTATTGGGTGTCGATTTTTCTCATCCCAATTCAGCAAATGCAGTCACAGGCATATATGGTAATATTACTCAAAATCAATTTGAGGACTCAGGCGTTTCTACTGGCTTAAGCAATATTGAACTGGATGAAGTCGGCTTGGGTGTTTATCACAGCAATACGCTAGACAATTTTGGTGGCATACAGATTAATGGTGCCGTTGGTTTTGGTAATATGGATGTGGATGTCACACGTGCCGTCACGCTCGGCAACTATCAGCAAGAATTTAAATCCAATGCTGATGGTAAACGGTTTTATGCCAACGTGCAGGCGGGCTACCCAATGCAAGTCAGCAGCGTGGCTATCACTCCTTATCTTGGTGCAACCGCTAATCGTGTAAAGATTGGTAAACTTGAAGAACAGGAAAGCTCTGGCATCGCCATGCAGTTCGATGAACAAAAGTATACGACAACCTATGGCAAGCTTGGGGTTAAAGCCAATCATAACTTAATGGAAAGCCTGAACCTATTTGGTGATATTCATTATCAAAAACAGCTGAGCGACAATCGTGAAGCGGTAACCGCACGTTTAAACACCCTATCTAATATTAGCTTTAGCACACCGATGGTAGATACTGACGATGATAGCCTCGGCATGACGCTTGGGCTATCTAAAAGCTTCGGTCTGTTAAATGCCAATGCTGGTATTAGTCACTCACAAGGCGATGATGATGAGTCAACGAGCTTGTTTGTCGGACTCAGCGGTGCCTTTTAGGTTATAACGTCACTAAATACTTATTCGTTCTACTATAATTCGCTTCACCATAATATAGAAACTGCCAAATCCTAAAAATGTTTGGCAGTTTTTTTGTTTTTCACTCTCTTAAACGAATGCAATCTTCGCAAACATATAGCTAATCTTGCTTACCAAAAGATAACTTATAGACATGTTTTAATGATAAAGGTATCATTAACAATTCTCATTTACTATACGGTTTTGTCCTTATGTCTAAGCATCATACTTCCTCTTATGCTTTACCCTACTCTCGTTTGTATAGTGCAATTTTGACTACTGTGAAGACCTCTAAAAAAGCCCCTATATATCTGGCCGTAGGCACATTAGTGCAGTTCAGCCCAGCATTTGCTGATACAGCCATTGATACTGACGCAAGCGCTCAGCCTAGTACGACGCTTGAGCCTATCGTTGTCGTCGCCAATCAAACGCCAAAGGCTATTTCTGATATTCCAGCGACTGTCTGGTATATCGATGAGTACAAAGTCGATGAAGCTGCCCGTACTGGTAAGCGTCTAGGTGATTTTATCGCTCAAGAAGTACCCTCTCTCGATTTGGGTAGCGGCGGACGCACGAGTGCAGGTCAGAACTTGCGTGGACGTGACATGCAGGTGATGATTGATGGTGTGTCACTGAATTCCTCACGTGCTATCAGTCGTTATTTAGACTCAATCAGTATGGAAAACATCGAAAGTATCGAGGTACTATCTGGTGCATCAGCGGTGTATGGCGGCGGCGCTACAGGCGGTATTATCAACATTAAGACTAAAAAAGCACAATCTGGTGAGCCACAAGTTACCACTTCTATACAGGCAACTTCAGGCTTCCAAGACGAAGACGACATCTCTTATAAAGGTCACGCTTCTATCGGTGGCGGTACAGAAACGGTCAAAGGTAATCTAGCCGTTACCTACGAACAAACTGGTTCTTTCTTTGACGGCAGCGGTCAGATACTCGTTCCCGATACCACTCAGGGTTCGTTGCAGGACAATGAGACCATTGATATCTTAGCCAGCACACAACTACAGATTGATGACCAGCAAACTTTAGACTTGTCAGCACAGTACTATAAGAGTGAGCAAGATACGGATTACGGTATTCAGTATGATCTAACCACTTATCCATTCGGTGCCGAGATTAGTGATGGTTTTGAGAGTGATCGACAAGCCAGTACGGAACGTCAGCAGTACAATGCCAATTACCACAATACTGACTTATTCGGTCATGAAGTATATGCTCAGCTATCACATCGTACCGAAGAGCTGAGTTTTATTCCCTTTATTTATGGTACCTATTTTGCCGCTTCAGAGCAGTCAACTGATGTGACTTCAGCACGTCTCGCATTGAGCAAGGACTGGACTGATAAACTCAAACTAACTTATGGTATCGACGGCTATCAAGACAAACTGGATAGCAATCAAATGATATTCAATCAAAGCACAAGTCTAGCTACTGGTGGCTTGGTCAATGATGAGTTTGCAACTATCGGACGCTACCCTGGTACTGAGGTAGACTCTATCGCGGGGTTCATTCAAGGCGATTATGAGCTAACCAATACACTAAGCGCGACTGCTGGTATGCGCTATCAACACCTGAATAATAAAATTGATGACTTTGTCTCTACCACAGTACAGACTGATATTGCCTTGGGCAATGCCACTGGCGGTGATGCAATCCCTGGTGGTAGCACGGACTATAATGTTAGCTTATTTAATTTAGGTCTCAATTATAAACCTACAGACAACTTACGCTATTTTGCGAACTTTTCACAAGGCTTTGAGCTACCTGATCCTGCTAAGTTTTATGGTCAAGGCATCTACTCAAAAAATGCAGCCAACTATTATGAGCTTGTTAACGGCTCTAACGTTTCAGGTACCGAGCTTGATGGTATCAAAACCGATAGCTACGAGTTAGGTACTTCGTTCAGTCACAATAACTTGACGGGTCAACTGACGGGTTACTATAGCCTATCAGATGGCAGTATTGACTATGATCGTAGCACCCTACTGATCACTCAAAGTGATAATAAAAAGCGTGTGTATGGTATTGAAGCAAAGGGCGACTATGCGATTAATGACAATGTGAGCATCGGCGCACTAGCGCATTGGGTCAAAAGCGAAACGCAAGTCGATGGTGACTATAAAGACACTGTCGTGACTGACACCAGCCCAACCAAATACGGCTTGTGGACACGCTGGGAAGATGAAAATCAAGCGCTTAAGCTACAAGCGAATATGATGCGTGATGTCTCAGGCTACGACTCAAGCAGCGACTCTACGCAAGAGCTAGATGGCTATACCACCATTGATCTTGATTACACTTACTTCTTGCCTTCAGGCGAGTTTAGTCTAGGCGTTCAGAACTTGCTCGACAAAGACTACACCACCGTTTGGGGACAGCAAGCTCAGATCTATTATGGTAGCTATGCACCTAAATCAGTGTTTGATTACAAAGGCCTAGGACGTACTTACACGCTTGGCTACACTCATCACTTTTAAGTGACCGTTCAACTCATATCATTTGAACCTAAAAAAGTCCCTATTCAAAAATGAATAGGGACTTTTTTATTTTAATACCTAGGCCACGCACTCAGTCTCAACTGAGAGATATCATATGGAGCAAAAATCGCTTATCCTATATCGCTTATTCTAGAAAAATCTTTTTATTCACACATCACTAGATTTTGGCAGCCCATACACTATACTCTTAACCACTCCATTATTTCTCTCAACTATCAATCGATAGCCTTTAATCACTCCTTTATAAGGCAAATCACTCGCATACTGCTGATGATGCTTATAGATTTTCTCTTTCACTATAGACGTACGTGCTACCTCTTTTAGTTCGGAAAAATCATCAGGCAAGCGTATATGAGCCAATCGCGCCGCATTGCCATGAGATATCCAGTTTGTGCCACTGAACTCAAAATCGATATCAGCTTGTAAACTATATTGAGGTACGGCATTGAGATAATGCGCTAAATCATATTTAATCTGAGATATATCTTCTGCAAATGGCTGATATGGCATCTCAATCACTGCAAATAACTTGACTAAAAATTCATCAGCGGTAAAGTACTTATCTATATAGCTACCATCAAGCCCAAGAAACCTGCTCGACAATACGTGGCGCAGACGCTCACAAGCTGGAATGGTATGTTTTAGTGGGTAGCCCATTTTTTTGACAATATCTTGCGAACGTAGCTCAAGCGTGTCTATCTGATTAATCGCATATTGTGCCAAAAAATGATGTGGATAGTAACGGCGGGTATATTTGGATTGGTTAGCAACGTGGCTCATGAGATTGAACACCTTAAGACTCCTGTAACTCCGACAAAAAAGTATAAATTAGGCACAAATGAGGATGTCGGAGTACAGGCTCATGCGCTTTACCAGAATTATTTTACATCGTGCTGGAAGTTGCAAGGTTTGTCACGCCGCCATCAAACTGTCGCTATGGATGGCAATGACAAAACTGTTAAACCCACGATAATTCGTTAAATGATAATAGCACATCAGATGATAAAAAATAAATACTGATATGTATACTTGCTTGTAAAGGATCAAACACACTCTAACGACATACTAATACTTTCACTAGATGTATACGTGATACATCAAGCGAGGTTAATGCTGTGAGACTTTTATAGTGGAGTTCAAATAATTTCGATACAAAAAAACCGAGTACAAGCGAT
>NZ_JBQSVP010000044.1:0-24346 GCF_052376345.1 Psychrobacter sp. AOP5-GZ1-6
ATGATTTCTGCTTCCATTTTCTCAGCCTCTACCATATCAAGGTAGGTCGACTAAAATGTATGTGATGATATTATTTTATAGGCAGTGATTTCGTTAACTGATCATTAGAGTTACCAGTAAATGTGGGTTCTGATTTATAAAGGCTCAAAAAACATCACGCTAGCCTCAGTCGGAGCATGAGGCTTATGGTCAGTATTCTTAGGAATAACGACCATTTCACCAGCATTCACTTCTATAGTTTTGTCTTTTAATATAATAAATAACTGTCCTGACAGTATGTGAAATAACTTGTCTTCATGTTCGTGATTATGCCACTCGTATTCGCCTTTTAGTTTGGCCAGTTTGACGGTCAACTGATTAAATTGTGCAATATCAGTAGGTTTCCAAAATGCTTTAATGTCATCCAGTTCATTCTTTATGTTGGCTATAAGTAGGCTCATTATTACTTCATCCTGATATATTAGTTACAGTTATCTATATTTGATTGATAATCATTTACATTAAAATGATTGTTTATTGCTAATAATGCTATGATTACTTCAAGAGTTGAAATTTTACGACTCATTCAAATGAATCTGTTTTATCTGGATGTAATAAAACATCTGTTCTCTACTCACTCAAACCACATCCTAAAACATTGTGATTATATTTTTATGGCAGACCTGAACACATTTTATGACCACTATCAGACCAAATATTGGGATTTTGATCGCCCTGATTCTGATTATTTGATTAAACGTCCAACTTACGATGGTAGCTCTGGTTATGGTGACTTGCTGAGCTTGCATAACGGTATTGTGCTCGGCCGAAACTGCATCACGGATGAGCAACCTGTGGTTGAACCGGCTGCGCCATTTTCTTGTGATGTTGGCATGCATTTGGTTGTAGATGCAAACTATACGTTACATGCTAGTAATTTACCTACCGATACAAACATCCACTCGAAGCAAGTTTGGCGACGATCAGGAGATTTTGGTGATATAAACTCTACTACCGATACTGAGTATTTGCAGAGACCATCCATAAATAGCCATGTAGTATCGATCGATTTTAATCAAGAGCTACTGTCACGTTGGGCAGAAAGCTTCGATTTGCCGGCTTGGTTATTGCCAGCTGACGATCAAGATCCTGAAATGGTTCAGGTCCGTTTATCAAATCAGCCACGGCTACTTGCTCGCGCCGCTTATATCCTCTCACTACCTTGTTACACTTTGAGTGATCGCTTGACTTTAGAGAGCCAAGCGTTACTTCTCTGTCAAGACATGCTAGGTATTCAGGACAAATCTGGTCGATTAATAAACCAAAAAAGCCAAATTGATCACGCCGTTGATATTATTCGCCAAGAGTACAAGCATAAGCTAACAATCTCCTTGTTGTCTCAACGAGTGGGTATAAACGAATGCTATCTAAAACAACAGTTCAAACAACAAACGGGCAAAACAATAGGTCAGTTCATCCGTGAATTACGTATGCAGGAAGCAATGCGTTTATTGTTAGATGAATATAAAAGTGTTCAGGAAACGGCATGGTATGTTGGCTATCATGATCCCAGTAATTTCAGCAAAGCATTCGCCAAATTTTATGGCGTCACTCCCACACAACTTATCTAGTCGGCCTATTTATGTCAAGCTGCTACTATTCTCTAAAATACGCTAAACAGGCCTTGAATACAGGCGAATTATTTACGCCAACCTCTTGCTGTGTTTGAGTTCATCTGATTTTTTGACATTGGAAAATGATTAGATGCCATTCTGAATAAGTTCCCTTATTCACCGTATAACTTCCCAGTTTCACCTTATACTCAATGTATCTATTCAAACAAGCATAGTATGATTGATTCTCATTTATACTTTAATGAAAAAATTCCCAGCAAATTGCTTTATAGGCTTGTGATGGTGTTCTGTAGAGTAAAAATTCATTCGTATCTATATAAGTCAGAAGAGTTTCAATAATGCGCTTACTATTTTTGTTACTCACTTTACTCTGTGCTATTTCTTTAATGCTGGGTTCAAAGCAGACGTCAATTGTCGCGCTCTTTAATTTTTCAAGCGACGCGTGGTTGACCATCACGGCCAGCCGTATACCGCGATTGATTGCACTGCTTTTAACAGGGGTAGGGTTGTCTGTCAGTGGTGTTATTCTGCAACACATTGTGCGCAATAAGTTCGTCGAACCTGCCACATCAGGTGGTTTGGATGCAGCCAAGCTTGGTATTTTGGTCTCACTAACGATGCTTCCTAGTGCCAGCACAAGCAATAAAATGCTATTTGCTATGCTCTTTTGTTTTGCAGCGAGTCTGCTTTTTATTTTTATCATCAGCCGTATTACCTTCAAAAACTCTGTGCTGATTCCTGTACTTGGGTTGATGTATGGCAGTGTGCTGAGTTCGATAGCTGAGTTTTATGCCTATCAGCATAATATTTTACAAAGTATGCAAGGCTGGTTGTTAGGAGATTTTTCGAGGGTTGTACAAGGTCAATATGAGCTTATTTATATCATTTTGCCCATTATTGTATTGGCTTATCTTTATGCGCATCGTTTCACGGTGATGGGCATGGGTGAGGAAATGGCAGCCAGTTTGGGATTGCGTTATGCTGCGACAGCTGCATTGGGGCTTATCTTAGTGTCGATGACCGTTGCGGCATCGGTTATCACTATTGGTGCGATACCTTTTGTCGGCCTTGTCATCCCTAATTTAGTCGCTCTGAAATATGGAGAAAACTTATCAAGAACATTGCCCATCGTTGCACTGGGCGGCGCTGGTTTACTGCTTATTTGTGATATTTTTGGGCGAGTCATTATCTATCCTTTCGAAGTCCCTATCGGGCTGACTGCTAGTGGGGTGGGCGGTGTGATTTTCCTCATGTTGATTATGAAGGGTGTCAAATGAGCCAAGCTGTAAAAATATGGACGATGCTGCTACTGATTCTTCTTTTGGCGCTTGTTTTCTTATTGATAGGCTCAGGATTAGATTTTGATTATTTGATTCCGAAACGCTTTATGCGTCTAGTAATCATTGTACTTGGTAGTGTCTGCTTAGCTGTTTCGTCCATTGTATTTCAAACCATTGTAGGTAACCGTATTTTATCGCCTTCAATTATGGGGTATGAGGCTGTTTATTTGCTGTGGCAAGCGCTGTTGCTCTTGGTTATGGGTACGAACGGGCTGATGATGCTAAGTGTCAGCGGTAATTTCATCGCATCCATCATGTTGATGCTGGTGTATTCGTGGGCACTGCATCGTTTGCTGTTACCTCGATGCAAAAGCGATGTCTTTATGCTGCTGCTATTTGGTCTGGTTTTGACAATGGTCATTGGCACGGTCACACAATTTATTCAGCTTCGTATCAGTCCAGGTGAGTTTTCGGTTTTTCAAGGGTTGAGCTATACCTCTTTTAATAGATCCAATCCTGAAACCGTTTGGTATGGCGTACTAGCGGTAGTAACGGTGTTATGGGTGAGTCGTAAGACGTTACCTGTTTTAGATGTGATGGCTCTCGGTCGTGAGCAATCGATGTCACTTGGTATCAATCATGCCAAATACGTCAAGTTGTATTTGGCTTTAATTGCCATCCTCGTCGCTGTGTCAACGAGCTTGATTGGCCCCACGGCCTTTATGGGCGTGTTCATTGCCAATATAGCTTATGCGCTTGCAGGAAGTAGTAAGCATAAAGTTACATTACCTATAGGTTGTGCGGTCTCTATAGCCATATTTTTGATTGCACAAATATTCGTTGAGCATGTTTTTAACTATAAAACCAGTGTCAGTATTCTTGTCAATCTGGTGTGTGGTATCTATTTTCTGGCATTGACTGTTCGTACTAGAGGGATTACATGATTACCGTTAGTAACCTCCATAAAAGTTATGGTAAAAAAGCCGTGCTATCTGATGTCTCTCTGGCGTTTCCAACGGGGCGTATCACCTCATTAATCGGTCCTAACGGTGCAGGGAAGTCTACTTTATTGATGATGATGGCTAGGTTATTGGAGCCGAGTAGTGGTTATGTGTCACTTGATGGTCAAAAAATCAGTGAAATTCGTACTTCTGAGTATGCTCATCATGTGGCCACACTGCGGCAGTCTCCGGGCTTTAATTTACGATTGACAGTGGAAGAGCTGATCTCTTTTGGACGTTTTCCGTATAGTCGTGGCTCGTTGACGATAGAGGATCGACAAATCATTGATGAGGCGATTGGTTTTTTAGCATTAGAGCCTTTACGTCACGCTTATTTAGATGAATTAAGTGGTGGTCAGCGTCAAATGGCTTTTTTGGCAATGACTATTGCGCAACAAACGGACGTGTTGTTATTGGATGAGCCTCTGAATAATTTAGATATGAAACATGCTGTGCAGATTATGCAAGCCCTACGTCGTCTATGTGATGAGCAGGGCCGTACGGTGATTTTGGTGATTCACGATATCAATTTTGCGGCCAATTATTCTGATTATATTGTGGCTTTGAAAAATGGTGCGCTTAGCTTCAGTGGAGTCTCTGCACAGGTTGTGACAGAAACCAATTTAAGTGAGCTATACGATCTTGATTTTGAAATTATTCGTAATGAACGTGGTTGCTTGTGCAACTACTTCAATTTATCAGGGGTAAAAGTATGAGTTTGAAAAAGAGCGGTTGGGTCTGGGCATTAGCGATCTCGGCAGCTATTCCACTGCAAGGATGTGAAAAAGAATCTACTCAATCTGTGCAGACGATACAAGCGCTAGACACACCTATTACCATCGATCATGAGCTTGGTACTACTGTCATTAATAATCGTCCGCAACGTGTCGCGGTACTGGATATGAATGAAGCTGATTTTTTGGATCAGCTTGATGTGCCAATTGCAGGCATGGTGAAAGATTATGTACCTCATTTTCTTGCTCAGTATAAAGATGATGCTAGTGTGGAGGATTTAGGCGCTATTGTACAACCGAATATGGAACGTATCCATGCACTACATCCTGATCTTATTTTGATGACGCCACTTCATGCGGCTCATTATCAAGAGCTGTCAGAAATTGCACCAACCCTACATTTCGATGTGAATTTTAATAACAGTCATCAGCAACATATAGCCAGTGTCAAAAATCACCTATTAACACTGGGTCGTATTTTTGATAAGGAAGCGTTGGCGGAGGAAAAGGTCAAGCAGTTAGATACAAGAGTTAAAGAGGTTCAGACCTTCACAAAAAATCGCCCAGAAAAAGCATTGGTTGTCTTACATAACAACGGAGCTTTTAGTAATTTTGGTGTGCAGTCACGCTATGGTTTTATCTTTAATGATTTGGGTGTCAAACCTGCAAGTACCACGGTAGGAACTAGCTTACATGGGCAGCCTATTTCTAGCGAATTCATACAGCAGGCGGATCCAGATATTATTTATATTGTGGACCGTACCGCTGTCATGGAGCGTCGCTCTGTTATAAGTCCTGATGACATTAGCAACCCTTTATTGCGTCAAACAAAAGCATGGAAAAATGGCCATGTCGTTTTTGTTGATGCGGATGCGTGGTATATAGCGGCTGCTAGTCCAACCTCGCTCAACATTATTATGGACGATGTTCTCAAAGGTTATCAGTCAATTTCCTAGATAAATTCTAAGACGAGAGAGGTTTTGAACTAGGGCGTGTCTTCCATTCACCCTAGAGCCAGTAAATAATTAAATGAGAAGCAGAAGGTTTTTTATCTAAAATTATTAATGATTATCATTTGTGTTTTTATTCGTATTTATATTTTTACAAAAATAAGAGGATGTTTTTATGTATCAACTTCAGCAGCTAAATCATAAAAGTAATGTTAAACGATGGACGACACAGACCAAACCGTCTTTCGCCCTTAATTATATTGTATCGGCAAAGCTTGCGATGGCTTTAGGCATAGCGGCTGGGACCGTATTTATATGTGTGCCATCAGCTTATGCACAGGAAGGTAGCGACCTGACCAGCAGTCAGCAAGTTAATGAATTGGATACCGAACAGCAAAACCAAAATATAGATTTAGGAGCCAATCAAGAGATACCAACTACCACACTACCAGCGATAACAGTAGTGGCTGAAGGCAACGATAATCAAACCTATTCTGGAGGGCAAGTAACTTATACCAATCATGTTGGATTTTTGGGAAACAAAGACTTTTTAGAAACACCATTTAGTGCTATTAGTTATACTGATAAATTTATTGAGGATCAGCAAGCCACAGATATTAGTGAGATTATTGCTGCAACGGATCCCTCTGTTTATACCAGTGGAGGAAGTGGAGAAAATCTTGAAAGTTATTCTATCCGTGGTTTTGCTTCGAATAGTAATGATGTGACAGTAAATGGGTTGTCTGGTATGGCGCCTTATTACCGCAGTTCACCTGAAATGTTTGAGCGTGTTGAGGTACTCAAAGGTCCATCAGCAATGCTCAATGGTATGTCACCTAACGGCTCTGTAGGTGGCTCTGTGAATCTAGTCACTAAGCGAGCAGGTGATGAGCCACTCACTCGATTGACGACTAAGTACATATCAGACTCGCAGCTTGGTGGGAGTGTAGATGTTGGTCGCCGATTCGGTGAAGATAAACAGTTTGGTGTGCGGATAAACGGTGCTTATAGAGATGGTGAAAGTGCGATTAATGACCAAGATAAAGAGGCTAAAGTGGGTTCTCTTGCCTTAGATTGGAAGGGCGAACGTGCACGAATTTCAGCGGATCTTTATGCGACGACAGAACATGTCGATGGGCCGACTCGTGGTATTACGGTAGCATCAGGCATTGACATTCCCAGCGCACCAGATCCAGATACGTTATTGAACCCAAGCTGGGCTTTTTATGATACTGAAACAAAAGGTGCAATAACACGCGGTGAGTTTGATGTGACTGATCAAACGACTGTCTATGCCGCCCTAGGTGCTAATAAAATGGAGTTTAAAGGACTCAGTGCAGCAAAAGCGCAGGTGTATAATTCTGATGGAGATATGACTACGACGATTGGATACGTTGCTGATGATAATGAAAGAGTCTCTATGGAAGTAGGGCTGAACAGCAATTTTTCGACAGGAATGATTGACCATCAGATTGCGGCGAATGTCACTCGTTACAATGAAGAGTACAATTTAAACGCTAAGTATTTTGACGCCACTTATACCTATGACACTAATATTTATAATCCAGTATGGGAAACGCCTAGCCTAAACTTTGATGTGCCGTTGTTATTGACGACTGACACAAATTTGACCAGCTACGGAATTGCAGACACTTTATCGTTTGATCAGGATAAATACCAACTCACCTTAGGTGCTCGGTATCAGCAGCTAGAAACAGAACAAACGGGAGGTATTTTATCCTCAGGTACTAAGTATGATGAAAGCGCTATAACGCCGTCAGTGGCGTTTCTTATAAAAATGACAGATCAAACTTCTTTGTATGCGAACTATATAGAAGGACTAAGCAAAGGCGCTACAGCACCAACAAGTGCAGAAAATTCAGGTGAAATATTTGCTCCTTATAAAACGAAACAAAAGGAAATAGGAATAAAAATGGATCGTGGCGAGTTTACTCATACCCTTAGTCTCTACGAAATTGAAAAACCCAATAGTTATACCGATACAGATACCAATGTTTTCTCTTATGCTGGTGAACAGCGTAATCGAGGTGTAGAGTGGGGGTTCTTTGGCTCGCCTGCTGAGAGTGTACGCTTGATGGGTGGTATTACCTATATTGATGCGAAGTTAACTAAAACAAATGATGGTGTTAATGAAGGCAATCAAGCTGCAGGTGTTCCAAAGTGGCAATCTAAAATTGGGGCAGAGTGGGATTTACCTTTTATAGAAAATCTAACGCTAACAGCGAATGCAAATGCCGTATCTAAACAATATCTTGAAAATGATAATACACAGTCGTTACCAGGTCACACCACATACGATATTGGAGCACGTTATCTAACTTCTGTTAATCAAACCCCTCTTACCATTCGAGCACGTGTTGATAACGTGATGAATAAGGCATATTGGACAACGGCATCTTACAACGATCTTGCCTTAGGTGATCCGCGTACATTTATGCTTTCAGCAACGATAGATTTTTGATTTGGATATGATTCTAGATAGAAAAAATTTGGATCTAATGGTGCATATGAGTTAGGAATAGAGCGTGTCATCAATTAGCACATTGAGTGGCCTTAAAATGGCTAAATTTTTCTAAACATCGTTAGGAATTTTGTCAATATTTTTAGGGTCTCAGGGCAGTACTGTTTTTTTACCAATATATGGCGACATTGTTTCAGCTAGAATAACTAGGCGTCAGAAATTTCACTGCATATTGTCTAAAAAATAGTAATTGTTAGCACCATATTTGAAGGTTCAATAGGCCCTATATTAACGGTAATTTCCTCCTTTTTTCTCTATCTACCATTTTTCTCATTTTAAGCCTTACAATCTAATTGAAAACATCTTTTAGTTAAAACGTTTAATTCAACTTATCTTTTGCCTTGAATGTTTCTAAAAATTGAAGTGCTGGAAAGTTATTGACAACGCAAATAATAATAATTATAATTTGCGTTATTATTTTTTACTATCATTACAAAAAAATAGTAAAAATAGGGTTGTCATCTGAGATGAGATTCTACTTATCTTTCAATAATTTTAGAGTAGTAAACGGCTCTTAAGTCTCGGTAAGTATTACTATGGCTATAGAGAGTCTTATTTAATTTGCATCGTCATATTTCTTGTTGATTATTATGAATTATAGTCGAATCACTATTAAAGTGTTACAGCGTTAGACTCACTTAGCCTACTACTGTAGTACTTGAGCTCGTCTGCCTTGTATCATTTTTAACATTGATTGACTATAGTACGATCACATGTGCACTTATCAGTATAAAAACTCAATGCTCAAATCTGCAAGAAGTTTCATTCAACAGTAAAATTCGATTTTAGGAATAGCAATGAGTGATTTTAATCCGAAAAAGCAGTTATTTTATGTTTTGAAAAATAAAAAAGTATTATTAATGCTGATGCCTTTTTTATTGACGTCAGCTGCTTATGCAGAAGATTCGGTGCTAAATAATGCAAACTCTGGGCAAGAGGTGTTACCTGAAACAACACTAGCACCTATTATTGTAACCGCATCACGCTCAGACGTAGAACGAGAAAAATCGCCTCAAACTGTACAAATCATTGAGCAAGACGAAATTGAACAACAATTACAGCTGTCTTCTAACTCATCTGATGTGCTGAGCAATTTATTACCTTCTTATACTCCAAGTAGGGGAAAAATGAACGGCAGTGGCGAAACTCTAAGAGGTCGCACGCCATTGATTATGATAGACGGTGTACCGCAGTCCAATCCGTTGCGGCCGACTGGCAGAGAGGCACACTCTATTGATTTTTCAATGGCAGAAAGAGTGGAAGTCGTTCAAGGGGCAAATGCGACTAATGGTATGGGTGCCACAGGTGGTATCATTAATATCATCACAAAAAAACCACAATCTGGTACCGCCAACCAGCATTTTGGCATTCAAGCAACGGCGCCAACGGATACGGTTAACTCAGACACTTTTAGTTATAAAGCCAATTACGGTATTAATGGTGTCGAAGGAGATATTGATTACTTACTGTCTTTATCTTATGAAGACCAAGGTAAATACTTGGACGGGGCTGGGCTTCAAATTGGTGTAGATAATACACAAGGCGATTTGATGGACTCCCACATGTATGATGTGCTGGCAAAGCTAGGCTATCAAATTGATGATGATCAGTATATTCAAGCCAGTATCAATCGTTACAAGATAGAGAATAAAAACAACTATACCAGCGTGGCTGGCAACAGAGAATCAGGTATTCCTACGACGTCTATTGAACAAACACCGCCAGGGGATGCTCCTCATAACGACGTATGGACATCGAGCATACGTTACGAAAACGCTGATATCGCTGGCATGAATCTTGACGCAATGGTATTTAACCAAGAGTTTGAAGGACTGTTTGGGGCGACTAACTCAGCCACTTTCCAAGACCCTAATATTGCTCCAGTAGGTGAGCTGTACGATCAATCCCGCACAAAAGCTTCAAAAATCGGTAGTAAAATCAGCCTAACCAACGATGATCTGATACAAGGGCGCCTGAAGGTAACGGGCGGTTTGGATACCCTTTATGACAAAGGTAAGCAAGACCTGTACGGCACTGGCAGAACCTATGTACCTTTGTCTACCTACACTAGTTATTCACCATTTCTCCAAACCGAAATTGCCGCCACTGATAAGTTAACGCTTCATGGCGGGATCAGAAGAGAGATTGGTACGCTAGAAACCGACGACTATACAACCTTGCCGCGCTATAACAATGTACTGGTCAAAGGTGGTGAGTTAGATTTTGAAGAGAGTCTATACAATGCGGGGATTGTGTATGCGCCTACACAGGATATATCTTTGTTTGCCAGTTATAGTGAAGGGTATTCTATCCCTGATATTGGTCGAGCGCTACGAGCCATTAATACGCCAGGGTTGAGTATAGAGAACCTCAACCAGCTTAAGCCGATTTTGACAGAAAATGTAGAGCTGGGTACACGCGTCAAGCTTGATAATACCAATTTAGATTTGAGTGTTTTTCAGTCAAGCTCAGACTTTGGCGACCGCTCGCGCTATAACGCAGAGACAGAAACATTCTTGATGGCACGCGAAAAAACCAGAATCCGCGGTTATGAAATGAGTATCTCACAAGCCTTTGATGATCATAAGGTTAAACTTTCTTATGCGCATACTGACGGTAAATATGACACCGATGACAATGGATCTCTTGATGGTCGACTAGGCGGGTTAGATATCGCTCCGAATCGTTTAAGTGCGTCATGGGGTGCAAGATGGACAGATAAAATTAATTCATACCTACAAGTTAATCATGCTTTTGACCGTAACTTTGACGGTCAAAATTTAGATTTTGATGGTTATACGCTGGTAGATGGTTCGATTTCTTATGAGCTGCCAAAAGGGGTTGCCAATCTTGCGGTATCCAATCTGTTAGACAAGGATTACATCACCTACTACTCACAAAGCGCCCTTGATAATGATGATCGCTATTTTGCAGGTCAGGGTCGAACCGTGACGGTTGGTTATTCAGTAGATTTTTAGGTAAGTCACTATAAATCAATACCGGAGCGTGATATTTTTCGCGCTCATTTTTATAGTGAGCAGGCCATAGACAGAATGAGAGAGAAAGCAGTTTGGCGATAAAATTTTTGGTAATAAAAGATAATGTAGGGCAGCGATTTCAAAAAAAAATAGGCAAAGTACTGAGTTTGATGTGCTTTGCCTTTATTACATTATATTTGGGGTTGTTTGCATTATCGGCACAGGGTGACGACACAAGCACACGCACCGTCAAGCACGCACTCGGTGAGACCGTTATTCATGGGCAACCAAAAAGAGTGGTAAGTCTGTTTCAAGGAGCAACAGATACGCTGGTTGCATTGGGCGTCGAGCCAGTGGGTGTGGTTGAATCTTGGGCGCAAAAACCCATGTATACCTACCTACGTCCACAGCTCAAAAATGTCACTTACGTGGGGCTAGAGACGCAGCCAAGCTTAGAAGATATTGCGCTTTTAGAGCCTGATTTGATCATCATCTCACGATATAGAAGTGAAAACATATATGGTATCTTATCGCAGATCGCACCGACGATCGCGTTAGAAGAAGTGTATGATTTTCGCCAAACCTTAAAAACGACGGGAAAGGCCCTCGGTAGAGGTGATAAAGCCAATCAATTGCTGGCGGATTGGCAAAAACGCATTATCGATACCCGTCACAATCTACAAACGCATTTTGGCAAAGATTGGCCACAAAAACTTTCTTTATTAGACTTTCGCTCTGATCATGTGCGTTTATATACGCCTAATAGCTTTTCCGGCTCTATCCTGTCAGATTTAGGTTTCAAATGGACAAAAGTCGTTGAAGACAGGCAGTGGGCACCGCAAAAGTTAGTGAGTAAAGAAAGTATTCCGCTTATTGATGCTGATATGTACTTTGTGATCATGAAAGATGATGCTACGGTAAAAAAGAACTATCAATCTTGGTCACAACATTTATTGTGGCAGCAAACACAAGCCGCTAAAACTCATCAGATTTATCACGTTGATAATATTTATTGGAGCTTGGCAGGCGGTATCATTAGTGCCAACTATATGCTCGATGAAGTGAATACGATTTTTCATCCTCCCTGTCGCAATCCCTCTCAATATCAGTATAAAGATTTATACCAAGATTCACATAAAGGAAAGTCGCAATGATTTCTCGGTGGAAAAATACCCAAAAGCCCTTCTTGATATTAACGATTGGCATCCTAATACTGATCATCAGTTTTGTTTTGAGTTTATGTATTGGCTCTACTTTTATATCACCAATCACTGCGATTCACGCTTTGTTCTATCCTGATCTATTAAATGTAGAACACATATTAGTGGCGACAACGCGGCTATCGCGAAGTGTGTTTGCGGTGGTGGTTGGTGGTTGTCTGGCTGTGGCTGGCTGCTTAATGCAAGCGCTGACACGTAATCCATTGGCGTCTCCAAGTATATTTGGCATCAATGCTGGTGCGACCTTCAGTATTATTGTTTGTTCAATGTTTTTTCAATTAGATTCGATGCAGCAATATATATGGATAGCATTAATGGGCGCCTTTGTCGCAGGCGCTATGGTTTATGCGATAGGAACGATGGGCACAGGTAGGTTTAACCCGATTAGAATTGTATTGGCAGGTGCTGCTATCACTGCACTTTTTGGCTCATTCACGCAAGCCTTATTAGTTATCGATCAAGAAGGTTTGGATAGTATTTTATTTTGGTTAGCAGGCTCAGTGGCGAATCGTTCGTTGGACATGCTGGCTACCTTACTGCCTTATATCGGTGTTGCACTGGTAGGGGCCTTGTTACTTGCCAAACCCATCAATATTTTGATGGCGGGTGATGAAATATCTAAAGGGCTGGGACAGCGGACAGCGTTGCTTCAAATGACCATGGGGTTAGCAATCACTGTGCTGGCAGGTTGTGCGGTCGCAATGGCAGGTAATATTGTCTTTGTTGGCTTAATCGTGCCCCATATTGTGCGAAAGCTGATGTCTATTACTATTTCTCATGAGTGGCTAATTCCTGGCTGTATGGTGTTTGGCGCTTTGTTACTATTGATTGCGGATATGGTGGCCAGAGTGGTTATTTTCCCTCAAGAGATTCCTATAGGTGTAATGACGGCATTTCTTGGTGCGCCACTATTTATCTATTTGATTAGGCGAGGCATGCGCCATGGTTAACACTTACTCGTTACGAATAGGCTCTTTTTCTCGCATTATCAATACCCGTACAGTGATCATAGTGACTGGGATATTCTGTTTAACGATCGCTCATTTATTACTGTCATTATGTATCGGTAAAATTCCGTTGTCGCTATCGCAAGTCATTAGTGTACTCAATGAGCTGGGAGTGACAGATAAAAGCGGTATTGGATTTATTGTTGATACGCTGAGATTTCCTCGTGTTGTCATGGCAGCCCTTGTAGGCATCGCCTTGTCTTTGTCTGGATTGATATTGCAAAGCATCGTTCGAAACCCACTGGCTTCTCCTGATATTTTAGGGGTGACGACTGGCGCATCAGCATCTGCTATCTTTTTTATGTCTTTTTTAGCACCCATTATGAGTATGCAATTACTGCCTGTATTTGCCATGATTGGGGCTTGGTTTACTGCTTTTCTCATTTACCTGTTGGCGTGGCAGCGAGGTATCACTCCGATGCGTTTGATTCTAGTTGGTATCGGTCTTTCCGCTGTGATGGGATCTATAACGACATTGTTATTGGTACTGAGTCCGCTAACATCTTCTTTATCCGCTTATGTTTGGTTGACGGGTAGCGTTTATGGCACTATCTGGCAAGATGTTCAGTACTTTACTATATGGCTATTGGGTTTGTTGCCTTTTTTAATGATGGCATCACGCTGTGTTAGTCTGCATGAGCTTGATGATAGTATTATGACGGGTTTGGGGCTCAAGCCTGAGCGTGAGCGGATGCTATTGCTCTTATTGGCTGTGGCTTTTGCTGCCATCGCGGTTGCTTATGCAGGCGCCATTGCATTTGTTGGTCTCGTTGCACCGCATATTGCAAAACAGCTGGTCGCCCGCAGTTTTACTGGTTTGGCAATCACCAGCTCATTAATTGGTGCCAATTTGGTCATGCTGGCTGATCTGATTGGACGAACGGCGTTTTTGCCATTGGACTTGCCAGCAGGCATTTTTGTGGCGGTAATGGGAACACCTTTCTTTGTTTACCTTTTAATCAGAAATAAATAAACTCGTGAAGGACGCAGCTATGAACTCATTACAAGGTCAGTCTTTGACGTTAAGCTACCATCAACAAGCAATCATTGAACAGTTAGATGTTGATATTCCTAAGGGGAAAATCACTGTGTTTGTGGGTAGCAATGGCTGTGGTAAAAGTACTCTATTAAAAGCGTTTGCTCGGCTTATTCATCCTAAGCAAGGTCAAGTCATCTTAAATGGCACTCATATCCAACAGCGATCAACAGCACAAGTGGCAAAAGAGCTTTCTATTCTTCCTCAGTCGCCGCAAGCACCTGAATCTATGAGTGTTTATCAATTGGTATGCATGGGCCGTTACCCGCATCAAAATTGGCTAAAACAGTGGTCAATAACTGATGAAGAAAAAGTCATGCAAGCGTTAAGACGTGCCAGCTTGTTAGACTTGAAAGACCGCTCAGTGGACTCTTTATCAGGAGGACAACGACAGCGAGCGTGGATTGCCATGACTTTGGCGCAGGATACAGATGTTATCTTATTAGATGAGCCAACGACCTATCTTGATCTTGCGCATCAAATTGATGTTTTGGATTTGCTTTATGATCTCAATCGTGAGGAGCATAAAACGATTGTCATGGTACTGCACGATTTGAATTTAGCTTGCCGTTACGCTCACTTTATGGTGGCGATTGCTGATAAAAGAGTTTTTGCTAAAGGAGACCCAGCAGACATATTGGATGCTCGAAATGTACGACATATTTTTGGTTTGGATTGCCATATTGCCACTGATCCTATATTTGGTACACCAATGTGTATACCGTTTGGCAAAGGCAACAAACGCGGTCATAGTGCTCCAAGGCAACAGATGATAGAAACTGTCAGTGTGTTGTCATGATGATTTATCCCTTTCCCACACCTTCTTATTCGACCTCGCATCCAGAGCAATGGCAGGTGCTCTGTGATTCTTTTGGCTTGATAGACGTGACCAACAGAAATGTTGAGACCTTAGTTCGGCTACCGCAATTATTAGATCCTGAAAAGTGTGAACGATTTTTATATCAACTCACGCCAATCATTCACTCACCCTCACTTAAAGTCACCGCTTCATTATTGAGTAAACGTTATGCTTACTTAGCCACCGCCGCTAGCTTGTATGCCATGACTCTCTATGATGCAGGTCTCGATATGTCAGCACAAAATTGTTTTTTGGATTATACCTATAAAGCGCGGATATGGCGCTCTCAAATGCCCATTCAAAATACTCAGGTCAGCCGCCCAGCAGATGCCGCACAACGCTCCGAGTGGCGGGATGAGGTGATCAGCCGCCTCTTCGCTGATAATCTAGCAGTATTTTGGCAGGTCATGATCGAGGTGACCAAGGTGCGGCCGCGTATTTTATGGGAAAATACAGCAGTCAGGGTTTATTCATTATATGAAAAAAAAATGAAGAGTACTTGTCCTGCCATTCGCAGTAGAATCATTGAAGATTATGATTACTTGCTTCATCAAGCCCGTCCTAAACTGTTTGGTATCGATCACAACCCATTGGCCCGTTATAATTTTCAAAAAATAAAATTAAGTGGCAGTGATAATGCGATACGTTTTAGAAAAAGCTGCTGCTTTTACTATGAGGCCACTGATTTTGAAGAATATTGCAGCAACTGCCCGTTGCTTCTAGCAAAAGACAAAAGAAAGAGAAGGGAGGGGCTTAAATAAGTAGAATAAACTCTCTAACACTTACGGCTGACCGAACACTTATTGTAGTATATCGACCATACTGACCTATATTCATAGTGTAATGAGATACTCGCGAAGTAGATTATTCTACAGTAAGCTAGTGGCTACTCGTGAGATCAAGGCATGAGTATTATCATCATTTTATGTCTTGTTTGGAACCGTTTTAGCCATCAGCAGTGCCTATTTGTGAATGTTCAACACGCCCTAATAAATTTTTGGCAAACCTATCGATATTATTCTTTGAGCACTAGTGTATGTCCTCATTTTTAACATGGGGTAAAAATGAGAAAAACTGTAGCTAAACCATGAAAGTGGTATTGAGGAAGTGCCTTAGCTTTAATTCAGTTCAGTTCTGGAAGGTATTCTTGTTCGTTTTTTCGTAGTATGTTATCTGTTCATTTAAGAGGTGATATCACCTCTAAATAAGTGAATAAATTCACCGTACCACTATTGATTTAGGGGTCTGATTAAAGAAACGACTAAAGGCCAAACTAAAATTTGAAGGATGTTGATAACCGACTGCGTAAGCTGTTTGAGCAACTTGATAGCCAGCTTGAAGAAGCTCCCATGCTTTATTCATACGAATTTCCAGCAACATTTGATAAGGACTGGTTTGATAGACTACTTTAAAACCTAGTTTCAATTTACTTTTACTTAATCCCACTTGGTGCCCAATATAAGCCAATGTCAAAGGCTGGTTCATATCATGAATCATCAAAGATTTCGCGTTTATGACTTTGATTTCATCTTGGTGGCTGATAGAAAGTTTTGGCGTTTCTGTATCGAACTCTCCCCCTAGTAATGAAAGCTGCTCACTCAGTAGGTTAAACGTCAAAATATTTTTTTCTAGTGGCCTTGCTGTCTGGTTATTCATTGATAGTGCTATTAAGCGTTTTATATAATATTGAGTGTGATTCGCTGTTTGTGCATGCCAATGCTGCTGTAGTGTTGATATCTTTTCAGCATCGGACTCAAAAAAGATGTCGTAACGCTTAAAAAGGCTACCATCAATGATAATGCGCAGTTGCCTGACTCTCTGAAACGCCTTATAAAGTCTTTCACCAACACTGTTGCCAAAGGTGGATAAGGTGGTGTGGTTAGAAGAAAAAACAAGGTCCTCGCTGATGCTGTTTTTGGAGTGATAGCGTGAACAGCCTTCTAGCCCATAAGCTAAGCTTAAGGTGGAATTACTTCTTTCTATAATACTTTCTTCAATAATGTCTCGGTTTGGGGTGTAACTTGAATAAACAATTGATAAACCCGGCTCTAGGACAAAGCAATCTATATAACACTCTCCTAAATCTTTTGCGACAGAATGCCTTTGCCAACCTTCATAAAAGCTATCGTCAGTAAAAAGAGCATTTTTATTGATTCTATACGCCATGTTTTTCTACTTCCTCTTTTTAGATATTTCCAGTTATTGCCAATTTATACCTGAAAAACCGCATTGAATATGTTTTTTAACTGAATGAATATGTATTTGAATGATAATCAATATCATAAAAGCCTATCATGTTTTTATATTCCGTAATAAAAAATATGCAGAGAAAAACATGACAAGACCATTGTTATCTCACGCTACGTTTCTTTTGAACATCACTCGTTTGACGACGACACTTATTTTTGCCGATAAAAACGCTGCAGAACTAGACAATGTATTACCAGTATTAACGTGATAATCAATAAAAAATAGCAAGCTTTATCCGCCACTGAGATTAGCGCGAGTGTTTACTATAACGAACAACTACAAGAAAAAGGTATAGATAGTTTAAGTCAATTAGAAGGGATATTTACTGCGTTAAGCCTCCGATCTTTGAACAATCCGGCATTATCTCGCCGAGATTAAGAGGCTTAATGGCTAATATCAATGCACTTTTCAGTTCAATATTATGTGTTCTCACGTTAAACGCACAAGGATGTGAAAGCAACTTTATGGGTAGTGAACAGAATTGGATTTTTACGCGCTTCATAATCGATCGTGTATGTACGCACTACGGAAGTAGTCCTCATGGTCAGTTTTTATTAAGGGCCTAGTAGAGGCAACGTACTTGAGAGAGGGGGTTTAAGTTTACCAATATTTATGAGCAAACAGAGTATATAGATTATTAATCTATGAACAATCTTGAAAACCGTGAATACGATGCTGTGGGCTATCAAAATAGCTATGTAACTGTTTACAGCATACCTTGGAACTTTAAGAGTATTAAGGAAATATAAATATGTCTTTATCAGATAACCATGAACTACAGCCATTTTGGGACCTTGCTGGTGCACAAGTAAAAATTCAAGCATTAAAAATAGCTCTTTCTAAATCCTTATTTGATTTATTGTTATCAGCGTCTAAGGTCGAAAAAATTGCATGTCATAAATCATTTATTCTTCCGTGGAATGTAAAAAACACTGAAGCTTGGCTGGACTTGTTATGGAGTATGGGGTGTCTAGAGAAAACCTTAGAGGAAACATCAGGTGAAGTACTGTACTCAACAAGCGAAATGGCAAAAAAGTATTTGGTCGCAAGCTCATCATTAGATTGTGCCCAAGCAGTTGCTTTTCGCCTGAGTATCTTACAAAAATTTTCCTCATGTTTTGAGGCACTATTGTACGCACCAGAACCAGCGTCTAAACAAGAAAACAATGTAGAACCAGCGCCTAATATGGCGGCCGCTTGGGCGAATGCAGCCAAAGAGCAAATTTTTCAAGAGCAACGAGCCGTTACGGTTCCAGTGCTTCATGAAATTATGGATTACCTTATGTCCTCCAGTGACGGTTTATCCCTAACGGAGCAAACATTTAAACAGATGCATTTTTTAGATTTAGGCGGTGGTCCAGGTTTATCGGCGTTGGCCTTAGCGAAGCGCTTTCCTGAAGCAACAGGGGTAGTGTTTGATTTTCCTGAAACCGTTGACGTCGCAGCGAAGAATATTTTAGCGGCGAGTGTGCAAGATCGTGTGTCCGTGCAATCTGGAAATTTGAATGTCTACCGGTCGCAAGACGCTGTTAATATCGTTGGAACCTTTGATCTGATCTGGTGTTCTTCCGTGTTACATTTTCTTGACCAGCCAGAAGAAGGCATAGCACGCATTGCTAAATTATTAAAACCTAATGGCTTACTTTTGATTCTTCATGCCGAGCAAACATTAGATAAAGAATACTGTGAACGGGTATTACCTTTTTATTTACCTATGGTAATGAAAGGAAACTATTTACCCAAACAAGGAGAAATACCCAAACTTCTTAATCAAAACAGCATAGATGTTATCGCCTCAAAGGACGTCGCGTGTTCGCCCATGGCGCCACTTTGGTTGCATGTAGGGAAGAAAAGTAATGCATAAACCTTCTTGTTTCAATTTCCACTTTATGATGGGCTTGGGTCGCCAGTACAGCCGTTATCGTGGCAGTCTGGGCAAGCCTTATTTACAGCTTTCATATTCAAAAACCTCCCCCTTGTTCAGTGGTGTCTACCTGTTCTATTGTCAATGTTATTGCCTTGCTTGGAATGTATTGGTTGGCCTCTATACTGTAATTAGATTGGAGCTTAATACTTGTCATAATGGAACTATTCATTGCGTTAGAACTATCTGCCGGAGTGATCTTTGGTTTAATTGTGATCCATAGCCATCAGGATTTATTGGCTAATAATTACGGTCTACAATCAAGTTTATTTTCCTTAGCTAGAATGCCTATTCCCATATCTACCAGATATCATATTGGAAATAATCGGTTATTCTGGTATGTATCCGAGGGTGATTTGAAGAGCTTGAACTGTGTGTACTTTATCATTGTATTGGATGATTAAAAAAGAAGGAGAAAGAGAATGAAATCGGAAAATATTAATATTGATGAAAAGCAAGAATATAAGAACGAAATTTCTTTAAGAGCACCTAAAAAATGGAAGTTAATGCTGTTGGTCTGGGTGTCTATTTATCCATTACTCAACATATTTTTCCCATTAATAATGCCTTATATTGGTCAATTACAACTGCCGATTAGGTTGTTAATTATGACCATTATAATTGTGCCAATCATGAGCTTTATATTAGGTCAGTTACATAAAAAATTTCACCTATGGCTAAGGAAATAAACCTCTTTGAATTATAAAGTATGTAGTGACATAATTAAACTGACAGAGAATAAGTAATTATCTACAAACGGTATTTATTATCACAGATCGGCAAGATTAGTATCTCCCCAAAGTGGACCAATTGGGCATACGAGTAAGAATGAGGCTGAAACCTAGTAATCTATAAGTTGAGATAACTGATAATCTAATTATTCTACAATAAGAGAACTATTTCCTACCTACATGCTAGAAGGAATCAGTTTCGTTTTCCTACTAATATTCGGCAGTTGAGTAGCACTGGTTATCAAACCCCAATATCAAGTCCCTTATCTAGATAAGAAATAGAATAGATAAAGCCTTTCAAAATATGAAGTCTAAAGCTTGAAAGGCTTTTTTTATTTTGAGGGTGGGGGTTATTTTTATGTCTTGAATAAGTTCGAACGACCTAAAAAGATGAGAGTAAGCATTGAAGATATTCGGTATCTTGTATGAAAAGGGATCGTAAGTGATGAAATGTTATGATGCTATACGATATTAAAGGCCCTCATAACTGGTAGGTTGTGAGGGCTTTTGATTATGTCTAAATACTTTGATTATGTCTAAATACTTTGATTATGTCTAAATACAATGATTGGTGCGCCCACCACGCATCGACTAATACACCTTAATCCTTAAAATATAAGGTCTATAGGATTTGTTTTATTAATTTTAACAACAAATTTAACAACTTATATAACGCCATCAACTTGCCATCCGCTCAATGTTATCTTTTATATCACAAGCGACCTTATTTGATAACTCTTTTTCAATATCATAGTTGTCAATGATAGTTAAAAACGCTTCAGCGACTGATGCTACTTGATCAATCATTGTTTGAGCTTTATTTTTCTTAATATCAGCTGCTTTAGCCAGTTTCAGTAAGTCAGATCGAGTAGGGTGCTTCGCTTCACCTGTCACATCCATTTGATGATAACCATTCATTCCTGAGTTATAAGCAAGATCATAAACGGGCGCTAATGACCACCTGCCAGCTTTGTCCATCATAAAAGAGAAGTTTTTGCTATGGTCGTCTTTATTATTAAAAATCACATTAAATACCGCATGTCTAAAACCGTCTTCTACCGCGGCTTGTGACCCAGTTAACATACGCACACAGCGCAAATACTGCAGATAATCTAGCGATGGGATGCGAAAATCAATGTCTAATAAGCCTGCCAGCGTATGAGTATGCACGCGCTGATCGCCTATTCGGTCAAAACGTTCAACCCCAAACGCGGCATAGTCGTTATTAATATCAAAATAGTGATGCGCTGGCATGTTAAGACCTGCTTGTTTTGCCATATCAGCGTAAAGCGCTTCTAATAGACAGACGCTTTTGTGCTCAGACTGAGCAGGGAACTTGATAAGCCAAGGTGTTGCCGGTGGGTTTGCGCGGGTTAAATCAGTAGTGATAAAATCACTTGCCTCATCATATAAAACCAACGCTTTTGGTCTAGCGCCCTGAGGGGAGCCGCCAATAACGATAAGCTCAGCCAATATGTCACTGTCTTGACCCGATAGAATGGTTTGATTGGCAGCCGCAAGCTTCGCTAAAGTCAGCTCCGGCATATCAATAGCATCAGATAAATCATGCTCAGGTTCAAAGCTCAGGGCGCCCATGGCTGAATCGCCAATATAAGCCAAGCGATCTAAAACATTAATTTGCTGTATAGGTTTGTCCATAACCTTCCGAAAAAACCTATCCATCAGCAGCATGCCCCAACCATCAGGCAAGCTATCTGACAACAGACCGCAAAGATAATGACTGGACGCATGACTGCCATAATAAGGCGCACTGCGTAGTGGCATCTCGATAGGCGATATCTCTAAACCATCAGCAATCCACGCCGCATCATAGCCAAATACAGGGCGGCGTCCGTCCATTGTGAGCTGACCGATAAGACGTTTAGATCCAAAGCCTTTATAATAGACATTAATAACAGATATTGGTTGGTACATAGCGTTACTCGCTAGCTTTATTTGATGCTCGCAGGCGTGGGTTTTGTTTAGCGATAATGTCTTCAATACTGCTAGGTTTGATGTCAAACAATTCGGCAAAATGATTAATCATACCAAGTGCAATGGCAAGCCGGATTACATTATCTAGCGTGCCACCTTGTCCCGACTCAATGCGAGCCACTGTACTGACACCAACACCTGCTTTTTCTGCTAGAGTAGCTTGGGTTAGATTGAGTACCAATCGCTGCGTTTTTAGGCGCTCACCCAAAATGACAGCTATCTCACTTGGCGTATAAAAATCAAATCGCATATTATATTAATCGCTCATAATTGGATGTTTAAGTGCTATTATAGCATTTAAAGACTCAAATATGAATGATGGTGTATATAAGTAATAAGTTGACAGCAAATTATATTGCTCTAGCACTCATCTTTAGTGTCATGAATCATGCGGAAAATATTAAAATATAGTTTTAACCCTTTAAAGTATAGCGCTTGTGAAGCAAGAAGATGTCGCAAGGCTATCGTCAGAGTTTCAATAGAGCTCTATTCATATTTATCAGTCAGATAGGTTGGGATATCAATTTTAGTTTACTGTTATTAGCGATTCAGATATATTACATACCATTTGTGCAAGGATAGATGATGAATTTCGTGACTATTGATGTGGAAACTGCTAACTCAGATGTCGGCTCTATTTGCCAAATAGGAATGGCGAAATATATCAAGGGTAAGCTGGTAGATACTTACTGTCATTTTATCAGACCAGCGTCTAGCTTTAGTCGAGTAAATACAGGCATTCACGGTATCGATACCATGCAAGTTAAAGACGCGCCGTCTATGTTTGATATTTATGGCAATATCATTCAGTTTGTTGGGAACAATATGGTGGTCAGTTACACCGATTTTGATCAAAGAGCGATAACCAAATGCTTAGATGATCATAATTTACCGCTACCTTCTTGGCAATGGGTGGACGCCTCACGCATGGTACGTGATACTTGTCAGCGCTTTAAGGATTCAGGATATAACCTTGCCAATGTGTGCCGCGAGTGGCGATATGATTTTAACCATCATGACGCCTTAGAAGATGCTAAGGCATGCGGTTTTGTGACAACTACGATTCTTAGAGAAAATAGCGCCTGCATTACAGAGTGGTTACAAGACGCCTCATCTCAATCAAAAAACAAACATACGCCGCCGCGATTCCCTCAAAATCGAGCGATAGCAGGCAATAAAGAGGGGCGGTTTTTTGGACTAAATATTTGTTTTACAGGTGAGCTGTCCATAAAGCGGGCCGAAATTACTGAGATTGCTGCAAAGCAAGGATTCCATGTTAAGGCAGGTGTGTCCAAAAAGCTTGATTACTTGGTTGTGGGAACGCCCGACTTAGCCGTACTAAATGGACATGATAAAAGCAGTAAACAGCGCAAGTCTGAGGCGTTGATAGCAGAAGGTAGTGATATCAGTATTATTACAGAGTATGAGTTTCTTAAAATACTAAAACTATAGTTTGATTCTTTGTTTTTTATAATGGGCTTCATAGATAATGAAAAACTTCATTGATAACGTCATGGCACGGTTTAAAGAAAAATACGATGCCAAGGACAATGATACAAAGTCCACTTTTATCGATTTGCCGCCTGATATAAAACAGTCAAGTCGTACGAGCCAATACGATAACAGTGACTCAGATGATATCGATAACCTAGCGACGTTTGTCCTCTCATCAGACGACTTAACAAGCCGTCAAAATGACCAAATTATACCCTCAAATCAAAACCTCAAAAAAGGACGCTGGGTCACTCAGTACGAGTCCATAACGATTCATGGTCGCACAATTGAACGGGGATTTATTTATGTGGGTGCGCAGCTTGATACATTGGTCGGCTATGGTATTGAGCCCTCATTAATAGATGAGCGCTTATCAGTCAGTCCGCCGAAATTCATACATAGCATGACCACCATTTATAGTGATGAGTCGCTTGGATACTGGCCAGCTTACGTGCAGCTTTCACCCGCATGCCGCGGCATTTATTTAGACTGGTTGGCGTCAGATCGTACCCATCCTAATATACCCATCGGTTACGTGTTTATTTACTTCAACGGGCTTGAGCGCCGCGTGATTGAAAGTATCAGTGAAGATAATGTCTCTGACGATGAGTTCATTAGCCTCTATAATGAAGTGTATCGTTTGCATACGATTTATGGCGAGCAGTCCTCTTTTTATAACTTCTTAGATTAACACATGAAGTGCAATACCAAATGCAAGGTGAAAAAAAGACC
>NZ_JBQSVP010000045.1:0-23906 GCF_052376345.1 Psychrobacter sp. AOP5-GZ1-6
AGTTAGAATCCTGCTAGAAATCCAAACTCGATCTTTTTTATCAGTGAATTCCAATTTAGAAAATTGAAACTGCTTATACATCTTACCACTTTGTAGACTAGATGCTATTTGCTCTTGTTGTTCATATAAAACTTTCTGCTCAGAATAGCTAATTTCCTTCTCAACATAGAACTCTAACTGCTTGTTCTCGTTAAATTTTAGCTCGCCACATAAATTATCATAGCAGATACTATCTTTATCATTATTTAATTGATAGATTTTGCCATTAGTTATCGGCCACACAAAATTATAATTTAAAATATCTCTTATTTCTCTTACAGTCAGCATGTTTTACCCTACCTATAAGCGCGCAGGGTGAGCTAGCGGATGCGTAACTCACCAAGTCTAAAATTAACACAATCAAAAAAGATGGGTTACCCTCTCAAATGCTTCTTAAACAAGTGATCAAATATAAACGGGCCAAATGGCAAGAAAGATCCAACTACACCTGCAGGCAGTGCCCGTAGGGGCATTTTTATTTTGCTCGCTGTGATGATCAGCACTATGATATAAGCAACGAATAGTATCCCATACAATGGGCCGACATAACTCACTGCTTCAGGCATACCCAGCATATATTTTAATGGCATGGCGATACCCAGCAACAGTAGAAAAGACGTGCCTTCTAAATAACACATAATGGTTAATTTCTTGAGAGCAAAATTTTGCTTTTCAGTTAGAGTATGCAAGGGAGGTGTCTGAGCTTGCGACACTTTGTAATCCTTTTGACGATCATTAATAAATATTAAACTTCAATGCTAACCTCGCGGATGATGCTCCGCATGCAATTTCTGCAATCTCGCTGTCGCCACGTGGGTATAGATTTGCGTGGTTGATAAATCACTGTGCCCAAGTAATAACTGTACGCTACGAAGATCAGCGCCATGATTTAGCAAATGCGTGGCAAAAGCGTGGCGTAGCGTATGCGGTGACAATTCTTTATCGATACTGGCGACTTTGGCGTATTTTTTAAGCAAATACCAAAAGTTTTGCCGCGTCATATAGCCACCTTGCGCCGTTAAAAACACCGCTTGGCAATTTCCTGATTTCAAATGAGCAATCAAGTCTCCACGAGCATGAGACAGATAATCTTCCAATGCATCCGCTGCATATTCGCCGAGGGGCACCAGTCGCGTTTTATTGCCTTTACCCGTGATTTGTAGCCAACCTGAGTTTAGATTCACTTGTTCTAATGAGAGATTAATCAATTCACTCACACGCAGACCGCAGGCATATAGCACCTCTAGCATGGCTTTATCACGGAGTCCTAGCGCAGTGCTAGTATCAGGCGAGGCAAGTAGATTATCGACATCCGCCTCAGCCAAATCTTTCGGTAGTGGTCGTCCGAGCTTTGGGCTTTTGACACGTTCGCAAGGGTTGTCTTCACGCAGATTACTGGCAATCATCCATAGATAAAACTGACGCAAGCTTGAGAGCATGCGTGCTTGGGTACGTGGGGTTTTGCCTTCTTGAGTAAGGCTTGATAAGCAGTGCAGCACGTCATCAGGCTGCCAGCGAGTCAAGGCAACAGGATTGGTCAGCTCGCAGGCACGCAGGTCGCGGACATATGCATTACGAGTACGTGTGGCAAGCCCTCGCGCCAGCATGGCTTGACGAAACTCTGTCATATAACTGGGTTCGTCATCTACTGCCAGCGCCTTAGGTTGGCGCTGTTGCACGGCACGATCACGGCTCATAATTCAATACTCGACGGTTGACTGTTAGATAAGCGTTAAACACCATAACGAGGTGACTTCAGCACTGCGCGCGACATGCAGAGGGTCGCTATCATCTTGACTACGACCATGCTTAGGTTGGGTGTCCAGACGATATTTTACTGACAATCCAGCATCGGCAAACAAGCTCAATAATTCATCACGAGTGCGCAGTTGCAGGTGCTCAGCTAAGTCCGACATGATCAACCATAGCTGTCCATGCTCAGCTAAGTGCTGTTTAGCACCTTGTAACACGCCGCGTAGCATCGCGCTCTTGGCATCATAGACAGCATACTCAAGAGATGAGCTTGGCTTAGCAGGTAACCAAGGCGGATTACAGACAATCAGATTGGCGAGTGGTGCGTCAGTCGGATACAGATCCGCTTGCTGTAACTGTACGGCAGTTAGTTCTAAGCGTGTAAAGTTCTCGTTGGCACAGGCCAAAGCACGTGGATTTAAATCTGTTGCGATTACTTGTGGAACACCGCGCTGCGCTAAGATGATCGCCAGTAAGCCCGTTCCAGTACCGATATCATAGGCGACATCACAGGTGTCTGGTAGCGCCGCATCGAGTAATAGCTGTACATACTCATGACGAGTTGGTGCAAAGACACCATAATGCGGAAAAATGGATAACCCTAAGCTGTCTATCGGGACGCCTTTTTCGCGCCATCCTGCTGCGCCAAGTGCGCCTTGCAAGTCACGAAACGACAGTACACAAGATGTGTCCATCGCTGTATCTAATGGGCCAAAAGCGGCTGTACAGGCGGCGCTGACATCAGGTGCGCGGCGTAGTTGGCTGACATAATTGGCATCGAGCTCTAGTAGCAGGCGGCTCAATATACGTGAGCGCTGGGCTTGCAGTTGGCGCTGCTGATGAAATAAGTTGGGAATGCCTTGAACACTTGCCGCATTAGGTTTATTTGCAGCTTTTTTCATTTTACGTAGCTCAGAGCGTTCGTTCGTACGATCTATACGGCGACCGAGCGCCTGTAATAACTGGCGTGCATTATGAAAGTCACCGCGCCATAGCAGTGATGTACCCTCGCAAGCTAAGCGGTAAGCATCATCTGCGGTCGTTGTATCATCGACCAACACAATGCGCGCAGGTGGCATATGATTGCTTTCAGACAACCAAACAGCATTATGTAGAGTCTCGTTTTCTTGCCACTGTACATACTGCTTTTCTGTTTGTAACACGTAATAGCCTACCTTTTGTGAAAGATACTTTGCTTAGAGTGCAAAGATATCTTTATATTGTTTATTGCGCTGTCAATGTTCTGCTGTGATCAATGCTTTACTGTGGTCAATCGAGTACATTTAAGCACTTTTTTTCTTAACCAGATAGCGATAAAGCGTCACACTCATAGGTGCGGTATTATCGCTATCAATGGTTATTTCATCAGGATCGACATTTAAATTCACATTTTCCGCGAGCGTTTCTTGAGTCAACAGTTCATGACCTAGATGACGACAGAAATTAGGGATATCGCGTGTCGTAGCAGGGTCGGTGGCTAGTATTTCGATCACCTCGCCACTGTCTGCTTTGCGTATGACTCGATGTAGCATCATCACAGGCTCAGGGCAAATAAGCCCTTGCGTGTCTAGATGATGGTTAATAGAGGTATCTGTTGTTGAAGTTGTCATAATTATACTTAATTAATCTAAAAATTTAATAATGGATAATTTGTTTACGCGCCTGTCAGGAGTCAGGACGTACTTTCTGAGTTTTCTACACTATCTGTCTCTAGCACTTCGTCTGTCTCTAGCGCTTCATCAGTATCAGGCAAGTCAGCCACTTCTAAAAAGTTAAAAAACCGCTTGAAACTCACTTTGAATAAAAAAGCCACACCCAACCAACAGGACAACCCCAACCATGCAGTGTCAGCGAATAATAACCCACCAATCAATATGATGGTCGATACACCGATACTCATAGCAATCATCGACGGCTGGTTTAAGCGATAGCGATAAACGACTAGAGCATCATACAGGGTAATAGGAATCGTGAGCGCAACCAAAGCATAGGGCAGGTTATAAAATAACTGATAAAGCAATTGATTGTCATGAAAGGCTTTAATACTAGCAATGGTGCCAAAGACCATAAACGCAAAGATAGCAGCATAAATGAGATAAATCGCTATTTGGTTTGCTCGTTGTGCGCCTTTGATGCGAGCGATGGCAAGCGGAGCAAAACCATGTTGCGATTTATTTTGCGTGGATTGGTCTGAAACAATAGTCATAATAATCAGTCATTTATCCGTTTAGATGATATAGTCAATCCACTATAAAAGAGTTACAGCGTTAACCTCACTTGAAGTATTATATATACATCTACGCTCGGTTTCCTTGTAACGCTTTCAAATTGGATTAACTATATAGCAGAAATGGGCAGTATTCGAGTAGCAAGCTGATTGCTTAGCCAAACTGATTGCTTAGCCAAACTGATTGCTTAGCCAAACTGATTGCTTAGCTAAACTGATAATTGTTAAGCTAATCGGCTTTGATTGCATCAATGGCGATACTGCTAGTTGGATCAGCAAAATACGTCGACATTAGGATACAGGCAGAGATATCATCAATCGGGTCGCGCTCATGTTGAATCCAGCCATTTTCCCACGCTATTTCACGCGCGGCAACTGAGGTTAAGCGCTCATCACAGAGTGTGACGACTACTGGCAGGTGCTGTTCCATGACTCTGTGCGCTAGACGACGGGCGAATTTGTGCGCGCGCTTAGACAACATTGAGCTGCTACCATCCATATTAAGTGGTAGACCGACGACCACTTTTGAGACCCCCCACACTTTGACAATACCCAGTAGATTGTCCCAATCTGGTTGACCATTATTCATCGCTAAAATATCAAAGGCACGCGCTGTCTCGGTAATGGTATTGCCAAGTGCCATGCCCATTTTTTTGACGCCATAGTCTAAGGCTAAAACAAGGTGCGGCTTAACGGTCGCTTCAGCAATGCCCGTCTCAGTCTCTATTGAATTGATGCTATCTGTTATAAGGGTGCTATCTGCCATAGTAACGGATGTATCCTATTTGGGTTTTTTATTTCTACGTTTATAGAATATATGAGGTTAAGCGTGACCGATATCACTGCTTAGGTAGTCAAAATTGATCCCGATTTTATCAGCGGCTATTTGCCAGCGCTCTTCAAATGGCGTATTGAATAATAAATTTAAGTCAGCAGGGCAAACCAACCAATCGCCATTATTCAATTCTTGCTCTAACTGCTTCTTACCCCAACTGGCATGACCCAAGCACAGCTGATAGTGACCGACGCCTTGACCTGCGGCGATACGTTTCAGAATATCTTGACTGGTAGTAATGCAGACGTTTTCTGATATCGCAAAAGAAGACGCCCATTCTGGCTGACCTGTATGCAAAACAAAGCCAACTTCCGGGTACATAGGTCCACCTTCTAACGCCACATCTTCCATCACTTGAGGGTTAGTGACTTCAATACTGAGGTCTTCCAACAGCTTACCCACTCGTGATTGTTCCAACGGACGATTGACCATCAGACCGAGTGCACCATGCTTATCATGACGACAAATATAGATTAGCGCCTGCTCAAACCTTGGGTCTGACAACTCTGGCGCTGCGATTAAGAAATGGTGAGTCAAATTGGCTTTAGACATAGAAACAAATGAAACCTAACGATAAAGGTGAAAGACCACTATATGGCGATAGCGAGCAAAAAATCAACTAAAGCAAATATTTAGCCATTATGAGACGTTAGTGAGTGATACTAATAATATTAGTGACGAGCCACCACCTGTTACTTCACATCTGTTAATAAGCTGCGGGCATGGTCACGGGTAACATCAGTGATGGTCACACCGCCCGACATACGTGCCAGCTCATCGACTTGGGCGTTGTCTGTCAAAATCAGCAGCTCACTTTGGGTTTGTTCATTATGATGCTTTTGTACCAATATATGTTGATGTGCTTGCGCGGCTACTTGTGCTTGATGGGTGATGGCCAATAACTGTTGCGTACGGCCCAGCTCGCGTAACAGCTCGCCAACCACTTGCGCGGTGCCACCACTGATACCGACATCGACTTCATCAAATACCAGCATTGGCTTGGCCGCGTTATTGTCCGCATTGGTGGCTTGTAGTACTTGCATGACCAGTGCCATCCGCGACAGCTCGCCACCTGACGCAATTTTGTGTAGCGGCTGCATCGGCATACCGACATTGGCGCTAAATAACAAGTCAATATCAAAGCAGCCTTGGGCATTATATTGGCTAGGATCTGATTTTTCGGTAAAGACAAACTCGCAGCGAGCATTGGGTAGCGCAAGCGGTTGTAGTTGTTTTATTAGCTGTTTAGTGATGACGGGCGCTGCTTTTGAGCGTTCTTTATTTAGCTTAGTGGCTAGCGTTAAATATTCTTGCCAAGCTTGCTCAATTTGGATAGCCATGACATCGCTGCTAGGTTCATTTTCTAACTGCTCCAATTGCGCTTGCCAGTCTTTTGCTTCATCGATTAAATCGCTAGCTGGGAGGCTATGCTTACGGGATAGGCGATGACCCAAGCTGATAAGACTGTCTAATGTCTGTAAGCGTTCAGGATCAGGTAGCTGCTGCTCAGCGTAGTCTGATAGTAATCCTGTCACTTCAGTGATTTGCTGTTGTGCTAAATGCAGCTGTTCAGACGCTTGTTCAAAGGTCTGGCTCACGCCCACTTGATTGTCGCAGAGTTTGATTGCTTGTCCTAATAAGGTCATGACATCCGGCTCATCGGTATCATTATCGAGTAGATGTAAGCCATGACTGGCCTCTTGCATCAACGATTCTATATTAGACAGTTCTTCGTGCTCTGCTTCAATTTCCGCGTAATCAACTTCTAATAACGGTGCGATATCGGCGAGTTGGCTTTGTAACAGCTCAATGCGATCTTGGCGCTGGGCTTCACGACTGGCTATGTCATCAGCACGGCGCTTGAGCGTTTGATAATGCTGATAGCTACTGGTAGTTTGTGCTGCTAATGGAGTGACTTGCGCCATTTCATCGAGCCATTGCACGACGAATTGTGGTTTGAGTAAGGCTTGCTGAGCATGTTGACTATGGATATTGACGAGTAACGCACCCAATGTCTTTAGCTCAGCCAGGCTGACTGGCGACCCATTTAACCATGCTTTTGAGCGACCGTTATTACTAAGCTGACGGCGAATCAATACTTCTGGCTCTTCTAGCGCTCTATCATTTTTAGCGAACCAATCAGCAATGACGGTATTGTTTACTACATCAAATTGCGCATAAATATCTGCATGTGCAGCACCATGTCTGACCATTGCGCTGTCGGCCCGCTCGCCTACGCATAACGATAATGCATCCAATAATAGCGACTTGCCCGCACCTGTCTCACCAGTGATGACATTGAAGCCCTCAGCCATACTTAGCTCGTGCTGAGCAATCAACGCAAACTGATGTAAAGTTAATGATACTAGCATCAACGCCTCTCATGATAGACAATAAAACTGACCTATAAAGCTGGACAGTTATATCTAAAATCGGATGAATAAGAAAAAACTATTTGGTTAATATTACCAAGGTGGTCGGCAAATATTATGGTGTTAAATGCAGCTAAATACAAATCTTAATGGTAGTGAATACAATAAATTTAGAAAGAGATATCATCATAAAATTTATAAAAACTAGTGGTTAATCTTCATCATAGCATGGCTAATATTAACCATAAATTGAATAAGTTAGCCAAATAGAAACCAGCCATTATCATCAAAAAATTAGCAGTCAAGAAGTTTAAAACTAGCTATCAGCCAAAATTTTCCTAATCGCTTTAACAAACTTTATAGATATAATGTGGTAGCATAATCTCACATAATGATAAACTCTTACTATTAAGTTTTATGCTTTATGTTACCTGACAATGAGTCACAATACCTTCAAATGAAGCAAGTATAGTGCTAGCGTCAGGCAGGTCGGTCATTAGGCCAATTCGTCTTTGTAAAGTCTGTTCCTATAGTTAGAGTATAGGTTCGAACTTCAAAAAGGTAGAAACTAGAGTGCATACTTCCAAGGATATACATTTTAGTTATACTTAACTCAGTTACTTATTTTTTAGTTTTGCAATAATTATTTGATAAGGAAGCCACTATGACAGCGGCGCAATTTACTAACGTAACAGTTAATGCCCAAGCAACGGTATCGTATGATGGTCGTTGTTCTAGCCATACTATTATGTTCGAAGATGGTCGACATAAGACATTGGGTGTGATTTTACCTTGTGATAATTTGGTCGAGCACTATCACTTTAGCACTAATACCTCCGAACGTATCGAAATCACTAGCGGCGAATGCGAAGTCAAAACCAATGGTGAAGAAGAGTTCAGCTACTACCGTGCAGGTCAATCATTTGTCGTTGAGGGTAATAGTGGTTTTAATTTACGAACAGAAGAAATTGTGCAATATGTTTGTCACTTAGAAGGCTAATTTGGTTGGTAAGACAGTTGGTTGAGCTTAGTGCTCTTAACACGCTATTTGCTAATCACCCAAAAGAAATAAACGATATCTGATGGGTATTGTTTATTTCTTTTTTTAATGCTTTAACCCTTTTAACCCCAATGCCTTGCTACAATTATATCTCTAATTGATTTTTTTTGTTTTATCGCATCAGGCGTTAACTATCTTATAAACAACCACTTAATAATCAGTAGGCCTATTATGGCAAAACCTATTTATTTCTATGGTATTCATGCGATTGATGCTTTGCTCGAATATCGCCCGCTCGATGGACTTAGCTTATTTGTACAGCAAGGGCGAGAGACTGACAGTCATGTACAAGCGATAATGGCAGCGGCAAAAGATAATGGTATCAGCATCCAACCGACGCAAAAAGACAAGCTGACGCAATTGTGTGGTAGTCCACAACACCAAGGCGTGGTACTAAATGCTCGTCCACTAGGCTTCGCTAGCGAAGGTTTGCTTGATACTATTGTTGGACGTGAGCAGTGCTTGTTATTAGTCTTAGATCAAATTACAGACGCACATAATTTTGGTGCTTGCTTGCGTACTGCCGTAGCGATGGGTGTGGATGCAGTGGTATGTCCAAAGCATCATGCTGCTAGCTTGACACCGACCGTGGCCAAAGTATCAGTAGGTGCTGCGGAGATGATGCCTATCATTAATGTCACCAATCTGGCACGCACGCTGTCACAAATCAAAAGCGCAGGTGTGTTCGTGTTTGGCACGGCTTTAAATGCAGATGCGAAACCGATACATGCTGCAGACCTAACTGGTAAGACGGCAGTCATTATGGGTTCAGAAGGAGAAGGGATGCGCCGCCTGACAATGGAGAGCTGTGATGAGCTGGTTTATATTCCAATGTCTGGCAACGAGCATGGCAACTTGCAAAGCCTAAATGTGAGTGTTGCTACTGGTATGGCGTTATACGAAGTCAATCGGCAGCGAACTTTAGCTGCTGGGCCAGTATAAGATACTCTTGATGTAAGGGCTCTAGCTGTGAATATAGAGCCGCAAGGTCACTTTCGTTTAACACCACATCATCAGCATGACGATTACGCTCTTCGCGGCTCAGTTGGTTAACCATAATGGCTTTAATTTTTTGTACACTTTGCTCATCACGCTGACTGGCACGTAACAGCTGTGTGTCTTCGGTAGCATCCATCACTAAAATGCGTTGGCATAGATTAGCGAGCCCTGCCTCGGCAGCTTCGATGAGTAGGGGTGCTGATAAAACCACATAAGGTGAGGTGCTAGCTGCCAACTGGGCTTTGGCTGTTTCACGTATCGCTGGATGAGTGATTGACTCTAACTCAATCAATGCTTCAGGATAGGTGAATACGTGCGTTCTTACGGCAGCTCGATCCATCGTTCCATCACCATTCAACACCCAGTCCCCGAACTTCTTTTGGATTTTTTGTAGGGTTGAGCTGCCTTTGGCAACAATGTCATGGGCAATTACATCGGCATCAATAATATCAATACCTTGTTCAGAAAACCAAGCGCTAGCAGCAGACTTGCCACTTCCGATACCACCCGTCAAACCAACTACTAAGGCCTTTCTGTTGGTTTTTTGGCTTTGTGGTAGGTGTGAATAAGATGAAGAGGCAATCGTGTGTGTGGACATAATAATGACTTATTTGGTTAATATAATAAAGATGGTTATAAATAGAAAACTGACGGTTTGTAGCAATAACTTAGTTAAGAGTACATGGTTAAGGATACATGCCTAGGTACCAGTTGACGATTTCTGAGCCATACAACAAAGCAATGATACCCGCAATCGCAATGTAAGGGCCAAAGGCGAAAGGCTTACTCTCACCCTGCTGTCTCATTAGGATAATCCCAACCACTGACCCTAGCAATGATGACAATAGAATAATCAATGGCAGCATCATGGGTCCAAGCCAAGCACCCAGTACAGCTAACAACTTAAAATCTCCCTGCCCCATACCGTGTTTCTTCGTAATAAGATAAAACACCTTCACCACTATCCATAATGATAAAAACCCAAGCAGCAGTCCCCAAATTGACTGTGTTGGCGAGACAAACCAGCTTTGTGAGTTCACTGCTAACCCCAAACCTGCTAGTGGAAACGTTAGGCGGTCGGGTAGTAGCTGAGTATCAAAATCAATGCCTGTTAACGCAATAAGCGTCCATACTAAAATCAACGCTGACAACCCAGCGGCATTAACTCCAAATTGATAAATGACGAGTATTGATAGTAGCGCAGTGACCAGTTCAACGATAGGATAACGTAGGCCAATAGCTGCTTTACAGTCTGAGCAACGTCCACGTAATACTAACCAACTTATTAGGGGTATGTTTTCATACCACTTTATTTTATGAGCACAATGAGGACAACGTGAGGCAGGTCGACTCAAAGTGATAGGCTGGTCAGCAGCGACGATAGTGGTTAAGGGCTGAGTATGTTCTTGCGGCATGTCTACTTGTTCAGACATAAACTGGCTACATTCTTGTCGCCAACTATAGATCATCATGAGTGGTGTACGGTGAATCACCACGTTTAAAAAGCTGCCAACACAAAGACCTAATAGCCCAAATACGACTAAAGCCATAGTCGTATTGTCTTGCAGTAACTGTATAAATTGCATGAAATAGCAGTCCTTGAATTCGCTTTTAACCTACCACAGCGCCCATTTGGAAAATTGGTAAGTACATGGCAATGACTAAACCACCAATTAATACTCCTAATACTGACATGATTAAGGGCTCCATTAAACTGGTCAGTCCATCTACAGCATTATCCACTTCGTTTTCATAATAAACAGCCACTTTGTCCAGCATATCTTCTAAGCTACCAGACTCTTCACCGATACCGACCATTTGAATGGCTAGACTTGGGAAAAGGTTGGTTGAGCGTATGGAGAATTGCAATTGCTGACCAGTGGAGACGTCATTTTTAATTTGTTGAGTGGCGTTATAAAACACAACATTGTTGGTAGCGCCAGCAGTAGAGTCAAGCGCATCAATAAGGGGTACACCAGCGGCAAAAGTAGTCGATAACGTACGAGCAAAACGAGCGATAATCGCTTGATAAGCAATATTGCCAAATATTGGTGCTTTCAATGTGGCGCGATCTAAAAAATCACGGAATTTTTTAGATTTTTTCTTAGCTTCTGAGAAACCAATGATGGCACCGCCAATAAGAATGATAAGTATAAACCACCATTCCTGCATCCATTCTGACATACCTACCACCATTTGGGTAAAGGCTGGTAGTTCTGCGCCAAAAGATTCAAATAATCCGGAAAACACAGGTACAACTTTAACCAAAAGAATAATGGTAACAATAATAGCGACTACAATTACCGCAATCGGATACTTCATGGCTTTTTTAATCTTAGCCTTTAACAGCTCACTTTTTTCTTTGTAAGTTGCCACCCTTTCAAGCATGGTTTCAAGAGAACCTGATTGCTCACCAGAATCAACAAGGGAGCAAAAAAGATCATCAAAGTAGCGTGGATGGTTGCGTAAGGCAGAAGCAAAGGTGCCACCTGCTTCGATATCTGATTTTATTTGCAAGACCAAGTCTTTCATACTAGGATTGTCAAGTGAATCGGCGACAATCTCAAAAGATTGTGTCAGCGGCACACCTGCTTTCATCATCGTTGCTAGCTGCCGAGCAAAAATAGCAATATCGATGGGTTTAATAGATTTTTTGAAGGTGTAGAGGGGCTTGGGCTTTTTCTTAATGCCTTTGACAGAAATACCTTGTTTACGCAAAGTCGCTTTTGCTAGCTCTAAACTGCGACTGGTGGTTTCTCCTTTTACTTTTTGTCCGCGTCGGTTTACCCCGTCGTAGACAAAGTCTAACAGCATGTCGGTCTTCGCTTTTGCCATGTTACTACCCTCAAATATTGTCTAATATAGATCTTGCAAAGATGTATAACGATGCCTGACTCATTATTGCAAAGCGGCATACTTTATTTTAACGTAAAAAGCCAGTATATATCTGTTTTATATTTAAGTATATCTAGTACGAAATATTGCTGGTTTATAAAAATATAAATATTTAGTGAATAGCTATGAAAAATAACGGTGTTGGTACTCTTTTAAGAATGGTTACTCAGAGGTCACACGCATCATTTCTTGAATACTAGTGACGCCTTGTAACACCTTTAAAATACCAGAGCGGCGTAAGTCTCGGAAGCCATTCTTGATGGCTGCATCCTTGATATCTATCGCATTACCATCTTCCATAATAATTCGTGAAATATCTGGACTCACTTTCATTACTTCATAGACACCCACACGACCTTTGTAACCTTCACGGCATTCATTACAACCTACGGGCTCATAAATAACGTTGTCTGGATCATCTAAGTCGACTTCAGTAAAACCAAGTTCAAGTAGGCTTTGTCGAGGAATATTAATAGGTTTTTTACAGTTTTTACACAAACGACGTGCCAAACGTTGGGCAATGACTAAATTGACTGAGGTTGCGATGTTAAAAGAAGCCACACCCATATTACGTAAACGTGTCAGCGTTTCAGGGGCTGAATTGGTGTGTAAGGTTGACAGTACCATATGGCCTGTTTGTGCTGCCTTAATCGCAATTTCAGCAGTTTCAAGATCTCGAATCTCACCAACCATCACAATATCGGGATCTTGACGTAAAAAAGACTTAAGGGCATTGGCAAAGGTGAGGCCTACCTTGGAGTTAACATTGACCTGATTGATGCCTTCTAGGTTAATTTCGACCGGGTCTTCAGCGGTTGAAATATTGGTTTCTCCAGTATTTAAGATATTAATACCTGTATAGAGTGATACTGTTTTACCAGAACCAGTCGGTCCAGTAATCAGTAACATTCCTTGAGGTTTATGCAATGCTTCCAAGAACATTTCTTTCTGATCCGGTTCATAACCCAATGCTTCAATGCCAAGCATGGCTGATGAAGGATCCAAAATACGTAGGACGATTTTTTCACCAAATAAGGTTGGTAATGAGTTTACCCGAAAATCAATCGCTTTATTTTTAGAAAGCTTAAGCTTAATACGTCCATCCTGCGGTATACGGCGTTCTGAAATGTCCATTTGTGACATGACTTTTAAGCGCGCAGCAATTTTCCCCGCTAGCTGTACTGGAGGACTGGCCATTTTTTGCATCACACCATCGACACGAAACCTTACTCGATACGTTTTTTCATACGGTTCAAAATGTAAGTCAGAAGCCCCCATGCGAATAGCATCAACCAACATTTTATTAACAAACTTTACAACGGGTGCTTCGTCAACGTTATCGGTTAGTTTGGTTTCACCATCACTGTCCTCATCTTCTTCACCCTCTTCAAACCCAACGTTCAAGTCGCCATCTGAGAAACTGTCAAAATCTTGCATCGCATCGGCATAAAGGCTTTCAATACGTTTTTTTAGCTTATCTTCTTCGACGACGATGGTTTCAATAGATAGACGAGAATTAAAGGCAATGGCATCAATTGCATCGACACGAGTGGGGTCGCTGAGTGCAACAAATAAACGTTGCCCTCGTTTAAATAATGGCAAGGCATTAAATTTACGAACAATTTTTTCATCCACCAAGTCTTTTGGAACGACATCAGTATTTAAAACATCAAGATCAAAGAGAGGATCACCAAAAGCTTGTGACAGCATCTTAGCAAGATGATAGGCATCAGCCAATTTATTATCTACTAGGTAAGGTACTAAGCCTATTTGCTGCTGCTGTGACTCAGTCTGCGCGACTTTCATGTTCGCTTCGCTAACGATACCATCACTGATGAGCTGATGGGCTAAACCGCCATATTTGTTAGATGTGATAGACATTACGACCTCTCCTTAATACTAAGTATGCTTTATTTTTTTGAAAACTATATACTATTTATAGTCTTTAATAGACATATTTTATCAATCATCGATAGTCTTTGTGCTGTTACTAATGAAAGTATAGTCAGAGCACTGCTACAGCGATATTCATCCCTATCACTAAACGTACTACTTATAGGAATTATAGTCGGCGGCCTTGCACCCTTTTGGGGACGAGCCTTAGATTTCCTTTAACTATAAATAAAAAATGCCTTTACAGGAGGTTTAATAAATAGTTGCTTCTAATAGCCTATGTTACCGTTGATTTAGTGTACTAGATTACTGACAATGTTTTAGGTGAAGACCTTATTATAGAGCTTTAGTTTAGGACATGTTGAACATTTGACCAGTAATACTGATAATGACTATCTATGAATGTTTAACACACTAGTTGCAAAAAGTTATATAGACCATTAAGTAGCCAACAGGTAAACAGTTACAGCTTATAATAATGTCAGTTGCGTTTGTATTTTAAAAGTCTATTTTTTGGTGGCGTTAGGATACTATAGCACTTGAGAATTATTTGTTATACTGCCACGCACATTAGCCGAATTGGCAGGAATACATGAGACAAGGTAGATGAGTATGCAAGCTTGGGTAATAGGTAATTGGAAACAGAATCCAGCAACAAGTCGCGATGTCGATACATTATTAGAGGATTTGTTGACGACGATATATGCTGATACAAAATTTTCAAGCAATTGCTGCAACTTAATGGTGGCACCAAGCGATATTCATTTGGCAGCAGTTAGTGCTCGTTTGAAAGATACGTCTGTGCTGTGTAGCGCACAAGATATTAGTGCTCATAGTGCAACTATCGGTGCATATACTGGTGATTGCTCCGCACAACAAGTGGTTGATGCTGGTGCAACATGGACGATACTTGGTCACTCTGAGCGCCGTCAGTATCATCAAGAATCTCAAGAATGCTTATTGCAAAAAATGACTCACGCATTTACACAAAACTTGGGTGTAGTATTCTGTATTGGTGAAACTCAGACACAGTATGATGCGAAACAAACGCTTGACGTCATTGATACTCAGCTATCAGTCATTAAAGATTTACTGAATCAACAACCAGATATTGCCGTTTCATTAGCAGAGCGTCTAATCATTGCCTATGAGCCCGTTTGGGCGATTGGTACTGGTAAAGTACCTACTGTGGATGAGGTTAGTAAAACCCATCAGCATATAAAACAAACGGTTGCAGGCTTTGCTGACAACTTGGAAGAAATGACGGTTTTATATGGCGGTAGTGTCAATGCTGATAATGCGGATAGTTTTGCTTTAGACTCAATGATTGATGGTGCATTAGTTGGTGGCGCCTCATTAAAAGCAGAGAGTTTCCTAGCGATTGCCAAAGCTTTTAGCTAAGCTAATACTGAGTTAAAAAAGTAGGTTTAACAGTACCCTTGCAATCGTGTACAATGCGCCTTATTTATATAATCGATTTAGCGTCATGACACGCTGATTGTTATTTTTATTAAACTTAAGATTTATTTTTCCGTTATCCGTCGTCATTACGCGGCAAAAGAGGCCACCATGTTTACGTTTATATTAGCCCTGCATATTATCGTGGCGATTGCTATGATCGGCTTGATTTTGATACAGCATGGCAAAGGGGCAGATGCTGGAGCTTCTTTTGGTGCTGGCTCATCAGGTACGGTGTTTGGTGCGGCAGGAACTGCCAACTTTTTAACGCGTGCGACCGCTGTTTTAACAGTGATATTTTTTATCACTAGTATGACGTTAGCTGTGCATGCACGTAAGCAAGCCGAAGATCAGTTTCGTTTAGATGCGCCAGTTTCAGCACCACAGACACCGCGCCCATTGACTCAAGATTCTCATTAAATATCTTTTGAGCGTGTAGCTCTTGCTATTTTGATACGTTAGATTTACAATGCTTTTCTGTTTTTACGAGTCTTTATCTATCGGTGCCTACCTTAAGCATCTATTACAGTAGATGAGATATTGAAAACACAGTAGTAAAAATGCGATTGTGGTGGAATTGGTAGACACGCCATCTTGAGGGGGTGGTGGCGCAAGCTGTGGGGGTTCAAGTCCCCCCAATCGCACCAATTTTTAATACGCAGCACAGCGTAAGGTTTTGTTTTATAGTTATCGATTGCTTTATTTGAATTTATTTTAAAATAAACATTGACACTTATATGAAACCTCTATAGAATGTGCGTTCTAGATTGATGCGGGGTGGAGCAGTCTGGTAGCTCGTCGGGCTCATAACCCGAAGGTCGTTGGTTCAAATCCAGCCCCCGCTACCACTTTTTATACTGATGTTTTGTACACTAGATTTGTCAGTAACTATTAGCCCACCATTATGCTTGTGGGTTTTTTTGTATCTGACTATCAGTGTTATCGCGCGCGCTATCCTACTTATGTTAAGCTCTAGTTCTATAGAGTACGCTGCCATTTATTGTAGCTTGTCGTTACTCAGCATTCATAGAGTGATGTTTCCTAAGCATACTATCTCTTATTCCTTATTCTTTTATTGATAGTACTGCTTTATGAATAATAAAAGCATTATCCGGCTGAGCTTGATATTTTTAAACTTATATAAATAAATGAGATACATAATAGTACACTTGTGATATTAAACAATATTATGATGGTGTCATCCACTACATGACGGTTTACACCAAATAAGAGATAACAGACAAATTCAATACGGTTTATTAAGTACGATAGATACGTGAATAGGAAGATATAAATAGATTATGAAGCTTTCGACCAAAGTTGCAGAACTGACTAATATTATTGCCCCTGCAGTCGCCGCTTGTGATGTGGCGCTATGGGGTATAGAATTCGCGCCACAGGGACGCCGTTCTTTGCTACGCATTTATATTGAAGCGTTGCCAGAAGAGCAAGCTCAAGATAAGCAGGTAACCATTGAAGACTGTGCTGCAGTAAATCATCAAGTAAGTGGCATTCTTGAAGTACATGATCCAATTGCTGGTGAGTATATTTTAGAAGTGTCTTCACCAGGGTTTGATCGTGCTTTCTTCTCAGATGAGCAGATGCATGGGTATGTCGGTCAGACAGTTAGCTTACGTTTGATACAAGCTATTGGTAATGGTGACCAAAAACGTCGTAAAGTGACAGGTACTCTAGACAGTATTAATGAAACTTCTTTACAGTTGACGGCCGCTGATAGTGAGCAGTTTGAGATTGCATTGAGTAACATAGATAAAGCTAATTTAATTTATGAAGATGCTTAACAGATTAGAACGTTTACTTTATAAATATGTTTAGTTTGATGTCACCGGCAGCTTATAACAAATCGAGATTTAAATATCCATACAGCGTAAATCTTACGGTGGACATATAATATTAATACTCAAATTATAAAATTTAAGTCAATTAAAAAATGATAGGACAGGTATAGCATGAGTCGTGAAATCTTAACGGTAGTAGAAACTGTCAGTAATGAAAAGGGCTTAAATCCTGAAGATATCTTTGAAGCCATAGAAGACGCTCTAGTGGTATCTACCAAGAAAAAAGTATACACCGAACAGCCAGAAGTGGCCGTACGGGTAGCTATTGATCGTGCAACTGGCGATTACGATACTTATCGTTACTGGACCGTGGTTGCAGATGAAGACCATGAGATGCCTGCTTGCCAGCTAGCGATTACTGATCTGGACCAAGAAGAGTGGTCAATTGGTGATGTAAAAGAAGAGCAGATCGAATCGATTGAGTTCGGTCGTATTGCTGCCACGCAAGCCAAACAGGTCATTATCCAAAAGATTCGTGAAGCTGAGCGAGCGCTTGTTGCTGATGCTTTTGAGCCACGCATTGGTGAAATGATGTATGGCGAAGTCAAAAAACAAACACGTGATGGTTATATTATCGATTTGGGTGACAATGCCGAAGGTTACTTGTCACGTGATCAAATGCTTCCGCGTGAGCAGCTACGTGCAAAGTCACGTATTAATGCCATCCTATATCATGTAAACCGTGAAAACCGCGGCGCCCAGTTACTACTCTCTCGTACTCATCCTGAAATGCTATCGGCATTGATGCAAAAAGAAGTACCTGAGATCGCTGAACAAATTATTGAGATTCGCAATGTCGCGCGCTTACCAGGTACTCGTGCTAAAATAGCAGTTAAGACCAATGATCATCGTATTGATCCAGTCGGTGCTTGTATCGGCATGCGTGGTACTCGTATCCAGGCAGTACAACAAGAGCTTGATGGTGAGCGTATCGATGTCGTGGTTTGGTCAGACGATCCAGCCCAATTTATCATCAGTTCTCTAGAGCCAGCTGACGTTAGTAGTATTATTTTAGATGAAGATACTCAGACTGCTGATATCATCTTTAGTACCAATGACCAATTAGCACGTGCTATTGGCTCACAAGGCCAGAACGTACGTTTAGCCTCTGAACTAACAGGCTACAAGCTTAATATGATGCTAGAAGAAGAGTATCAGCAGCGTCAACAAAACGAATCTAAAGCGTTTATTGAACTATTCTATGAACGTTTAGAAGTGGATAAAGACTTAGCTCAAGCGCTTGTCGATATTGGTTTCACCAGTATCGAAGAAGTGGCTTACGTACCAGTTGAAACTTTTTATGACATCGAAGGTCTAGACGATGAAGCGATTGAGATGATTCAAGAGCGTGCTAAAGAAGTAGTCATTGCTGATGAGCTAGTCAAACAACAGAACATGAAAGAGCCAAGTCAAGAGCTACAAGATCTTGAAGGTATGACAGTCAGCTGGGCTTATAAAATGGCACAGAAAGATATTATTACCGTTGATGATTTGGCAGAACAAGCAGTCTTCGATCTAGAAGATATCGAAGGTTTAGACTCTGAAACCGCAGGAAAACTCATCATGAAAGCTCGGGAATCTTGGTTCAATGAATAAGCGGTAACTGCATATCGCTGTCTTTTGGTGATATGCTATCGATATAAAGTGCTGGTATGAATGTAATACAAATACCAGCCTTAACCCAATCATTTGTAGCCAACAACTGAATTGAACATATAGCAAATAATAGACAGTAGGTGATAATAAATGGCAGATAAGACCGTCAAAGAACTGGCAGATATGGTAGGCAAAACTACAAGTGCTGTAAAACAGCAACTGGTAGATGCTGGACTACCTGCTCGTGCAGAGGATGACCTAGTCTCAGAAGTTGAGCAAGAGAAGTTGGTGACGTATTTAAAGCAAAGTCATGGTCAGCAAGAAAAGCGTCGTATTAGTCTTAAGTCTAAAACGACTAGCACTGCTCGTGTGACTGGCTCTTCAGGTAAATCTAAGAGCGTTAATGTTGAAGTACGTAAAAAGAAGGTCTTTGAAAAGCCTGATCCTGAAAAAATGGCTGAAGAATTGGCTGCGCGTGAGCAAGCGATGATTGAGTCGCAGGAACGTGCTGCTAAAGACGCTGAAGAGCGTGCTGCTACTAAGAAAAAGGCAGAAGAACGTCAAGCGGCGACCTTAGCTGCGATGCGTGCAAGTTTGGGTTCTGGCAAAAAATCAGACGATAGAAATGACGATATCTCAACGTCAGTCGTTGTGAAAAAAGGTGGCAAGGCAGCTGTTGAAGTCAAGCCTAAAGACCAACCGAAGAAAAAAGTCGCTGCAACCAAACCAAAAGTTGAAACGGCAACTGAGCGTAAAGCTCGTGAGGCTCGTGAAAAAGAAGAAGCTCGTCTACGCGAAATCGAGACTGAAACACGTCGTGTGCAGGCTGAAGAAGCACAGAAGCGTACACTTGAGCAAATGCGTAAAATGGCTGGTAAATATACAGATCGTGAGCCTGTTACTGAAGTTCGCAAAGATGAACCGTTGGCAGAAGGTTTGGTCGGTGATGCACTAGAAGAGTCATTCGAAAAAGAGCGTCGTGAAATCAAGCGTGGTGCAAACAGCACTGGTGCACGTGGCCGTCGTCGCAAGAATCAAGATGAGCGTGAATTTAAAAACCGTAAAAACGGATTGCGTTCAAGTCAATCAGGGCAGCATAAATTTGAAAAACCGGTTGAGAAAATCGTTTATGACGTTGAGATTAGTGAGCATATCACTGTAGCAGATCTTGCTCAGCGTATGGCAGTCAAAGCCCGAGAAGTGACTAAATTACTGATGAAAATGGGTGAGATAGCACGCGAGTCAGACACCATTGATCAAGCGACAGCAAGTTTGCTGGTTGAAGAAATGGGTCACAACCCAGTACCTGTCAGTGATACAAAAGTTGAAGATGACTTGCAAGATGCGGTCGATGAGCGCAGCAGCAATGTGCAAACACGTCCACCAGTCGTGACTATTATGGGTCACGTCGATCATGGTAAAACATCATTACTGGATAAAATTCGTGAAACAAAAGTAGCAACTGGTGAAGCGGGTGGTATTACTCAGCATATTGGTGCTTACCATGTTAAAACGGAACGTGGTGTCATTACATTCCTAGATACTCCAGGTCACGCAGCATTTAGCGCGATGCGTTCACGTGGTGCTCAGGCAACGGATATCGTTGTACTAGTAGTGGCAGCTGATGATGGTATGATGCCACAAACAGCAGAAGCGATTGATCATGCTCGCGCTGCTGGTACGCCAATTATCGTCGCTATCAACAAAATGGATAAGCCAAGTGCTGATCCTGACCGTGTTCTTAATGAGTTGACCACAAAAGAAGTGGTATCAGAAGAATGGGGTGGTGATACACCAATGGCACGTATCTCAGCCAAAACAGGCGAAGGTATTGATGATCTATTGGATTTTATTAGCTTACAAGCTGAGCTGATGGAATTAGAAGCACCATTAGACGGTGCTGCACAAGGTGTTGTCATTGAATCTAGACTAGAAAAAGGTCGTGGTCCAGTTGTCAGTGTCTTAGTGAAAAAAGGTACATTGAAGCAAGGTGATTTGATCTTAGCCGGTGAACATTATGGTAAGGTCCGTGCACTGACAGATGAGAATGGTCAGCGTATCAAATCAGCGGGTCCTTCTATCCCTGTAGAAATCTTAGGTTTACCTGAAACACCTGCCGCTGGTAGTGAGTTCTTAGTCGTAACTGATGAGAAAAAAGCACGTGAAGTGGCTGACTTTAGAGCCAACCGTGAGCGTGAGCGTCAACTTGAACGTCAAAATGCTATGCGTTTAGAGAGTATGTTCGATCAGATGGAACAAGGTGATGTGTCATTCTTGAACATCGTATTGAAAACGGATGTACGTGGTTCGCTTGAAGCATTACTTGCTGCTCTAAACGAGCTATCAACTGATGAAGTTAAAGTCAGAGTGATTAGTTCAGGTGTTGGTCCTATCTCTGAGTCTGATGTCACGCTTGCAGAGTCTAGTGAGGCAGTACTATTAGGCTTCAACGTTCGTGCAGATGCGACCGCACGCCGTAAAGCAGATACGGCTAACATGGATATTCGCTACTATAGTGTTATCTATGGCCTAATCGATGATGTGAAATCAGCCATGAGTGGTATGTTAGCTCCTGAACATCGTGAGAAAATTCTTGGTGTTGCAGAGGTTCGTGAAGTATTCCGCTCTAGTAAGTTTGGTGCAGCTGCTGGTTGTATGGTGGTTGAAGGTACAATTTATCGCAACAAACCTATCCGCGTATTGCGTGATGACCAAGTTATCTTTACAGGTCAGTTGCAATCATTGCGTCGCTACAAAGAAGACGTTAATGAAGTACGTACTGGTATGGAATGTGGCCTAGCGGTACGTGGTTACGATGTCGAAGCTGGTGATAAGATCGAAGTCTTTGAAATTCAAGAATTCGCACGTACTATTTAACGTTCAGGTACTATCTAACGTTATTGTCTGATAGTGAGGTATATAACCATGCAACGTGCTTAACGGGCTGTGCATCTTAATACCTCTTCACTATCAAGCTTTACTTAGGCCTAACAGGTACACCCTGCTAGGCCTTTTTTGACAAGTATTAATCTCTAAGTTTTTTAAAAGATATGTATTAAGGTCTGTTGAATATTCAAATATTAAGACTGCTAATCAATAAAAATAAGCCATATCAAATTAAGGTAATAAAATGAACCAACGTTTACAACGCTTAGCCGATCAAATACAGCGTGAGCTTGCTGTTCTTATCCGCGATGCAGTTAATGATCCTCGCCTGACTGGTTTTGTCACTATCTCTAGTGTCAAAGTTAGCCCGGATTTAGGATATGCCGACGTCTATGTCACCATTATGGAGCCTGAGCTCAATGATGCCATGACCAAAACTAATCATGAAGAAAGTATTAAAGTGCTTAACAAAGCTGCGGGTTTCTTACGTACTGAACTAAGCCATAGTTTAAAAACACGTACGACACCGCGCTTGCGTTTTCATTATGATGAAGTGACAGCTCGCGGTAATTATATGATGGATTTGATTAATCAGGCCGTCACTAAGACCGAAAAAAATGAGAATGATGAGTAAGTACCTACTATGCCCATATCAGCCAAACCTGCCGATAAAACACAAGCAAAAGTGAAAGTATCTGGTGTTATCTTAGTAGATAAGCCTAAAGGTATGACTTCACAGCAAGTGGTGTCAAAAGTAAAATATCTGTTCAAATCACCGATGCATGACAGCAAAAAAGCTGGGCATACTGGCACGCTTGATCCTATGGCCACAGGTCTATTACCTATTTGTATGGGTGAGGCGACGAAATTTAGTCATTATCAGCTTGATGCAGATAAATCTTACCAAGCGACTATTTTACTCGGTGGTCGGACTGATACTGGCGATGCAGAGGGCAAAATCGTTGAGCAAGCAGCTATTCCAATCCTCAATGCTACGTTGCTAGAGCAAGTTGCTAAGCAGTTCTCAGGGGCTCAGCAGCAAATACCACCCATGTACTCAGCACTAAAAAAAGACGGCAAAAAACTCTATGAATACGCTCGAGCTGGCATCGAAGTAGAGCGGGCACCGAGAGATATTGTGATCAAAGCGCTTGACTTAAAAGCGCTTGATCATGAGCAAATCCAATTGACAGTGACTTGTACCAAAGGTACTTATGTACGAGTGCTCGGTGAAGATCTTGCCAAAGCGCTAGGTACATTGGGACATCTGACTGCATTGCGACGTACGCAAGTTGGTGATTTTGACATTGACAATGCGATTGTTTTGTCAGAATTAGAAGCACTATCGCTAGATAGCAGACAAGAGCAGCTGATGTCAGTGGATGCTTGCATCAATATTGACGCTGAAATGATACTAACGACTGAACAATGTACTCGTATACATATGGGTCAACGTTTAAATGTGTTTGAACAGCTGACAGACCATATTAGGGATTACATCACCAATAATATTGATATCCTGGCATCAAACAACGATGACGTGGCTGTTGGTCAGGAAGTTGTTTCTAGGACAGATGATAGCGATCAGTCTACCGATACGAAGCCGTTGATACATGAAATACCGGTAGATATTCGCTTGATAAATGAAAAGGGTCAGTTCTTAGGTTTAGGTGCAGTCAGTCTAAATGGTCGGTTACAGCCTAAAAAACTGATTCAGTGTTAGTTTTATTCTTGTTAAATAAGTCAGGATAAAGCCTTTTTGGCTTACTAACAGTTTACACTAATCACATATCATCACATTTTATTGCAGGTTTCGCCTATGGTGGAACCTGCTTTTTTTGTATGCTAGATTTATCAGATAGGGAATGCTGAGTTAAAAAACAAAACGGACAAATATTATAAAAGTAAAAATAATTATAAAAGCTAAATGCTAAAACAATAAATAATTAAAATTAAAGGCTTGTGTAAAAAGGACGCATACCAACAGAAATAAAATAGGTCAAAGGATGATTGACTACCAAATAATAATAAAATT